>JAHLWT010000206.1 GCA_019057775.1 Promethearchaeota archaeon | reverse complement strand
ATTATAATTTAATAAAAATAACCTAAAAATAAAATTTTTAAAAAAAAATTTTTTTTTTTTTAATTTATATTTTTATTTTTATTATTTTTTTTTTTTTTATAAAAAAAAAAAAAAAAAAAAAAAAAAAATGAACAAATGCTTATGTTATAAATTATCTAATTGAAATGGCTCCAGGAGATTATATATTATATGACCAAAAAATTGATATTCTACAGTTTTGGAAACCTATTAGGTATGAAGAATTATTTAAAGCTATTGACATCCGAATACATCTCAAAGAAGATGTCTTTTATCGCGATTTAAAAGCATCATTCCTGAAAAAAAAGAAGCAGTATGATGAAGCTTTAGAAACCATCAATTCCGCAATTGTAATTAAACTAAATGAGAGCTATTTATACCATACGAAATCGAAAATACTATTTAAACTCGAGCAATTTGATGAGGCCTTAATCGAAATCGATAAGGCAATTCTCCATGAATCTGAAGATCGAGCTTATTACAGGTTCAAAACCTCAATTTACTTGAAAATGACCGATTATAAAAATGCCTTAAAATCCATTGATAAAACAATTGAACAAGAACCTGATGATTACTATATTGGTGCTGAAGAAGAAGGAGCAGAAATGCCTATGGTTCGTTATGATGATGAGTTTGGTGAAGCAGTACTTGATGATGATACTCTGGATGATTATGTTCTTAAGGCTGATATCTTGCTAAAACTAGAACGGAAAGAGGACGCTCTTAGAGTTCTTGAAGAAGTGAGAGAAATATCTGAAAATCAAAGTACCCTTGACTATGTGAAAAAAGTAGGAAAAAAAAATAAGAAAGCTCTAAAAACAAGATTCTTCGGATCCCAGTTCTTTTTAATTAAATGTCCTATGTAATTCAGAATTCATTCCAGAGTCCTTTACTGTTGAGAAATTGGATATTGACCAGTCACTATATATAGGTGAAATTTATCGGTCTGATAAAACTGATCTAAAACTCAAGATAAGGCTTTAATTATATTACGTAGAGTGTGGGGTACTTATTAATAAATATCTAAATATATATTTTATTAATCTGTTATACGTATGAGAAATTTTTCAGCAATTTTATTTACCCATGTTCTTAAATATATTTCGTCATCTAATCGAGATAAATCAAGCCAGTAAGCATAAATTCTTCCTTCAATCTCATCTTTATCATTTTTTTCTAAGTCCTTAAAGATTAGTGTTCTACTAGCATCATCTTCTTTATTACCGCTATATGGGTAAAATAATATAATATTTCTATTCTCTTTTTCAAAATTAATTTCTTTTAAGTTATGTATTTTTTTTATACATCTAAGATAGTTCCCTGCTTGATGTCTATCACTTGCTTTTATTTCTTTTTTATATTTTGCATCTCCAAGCAACAATACTTTATTATCAATCATTATTACAATGTCAGGAATGTTTTTCTTTTTATCCCAAGAATTAAAATTCTTCCCACCTAAGTTTTTCATCACCAGTATATCCTTTGAAAAAGATTCTTTTAGATATTTTTCTAAAATAACTCTTAGATATTTCTCATAAATATCCCAAGCATTAAGAAACATTGGAAAACATTCTCTTTTTCCAGATTCAAACCCAAAAGAGAACTTCTTTATGAACATCATACAATAAGCGTGGACTTTTTGATATTTTATATTAAATCTATCATATTTAATTCTGTCAAAATCTGTTGATGTGAATTTTCTTAATCTAACATTTTTTAATGGTATTAAAAGCCTTCGAATTCTAAATTGCTGATTGGGAGAAGCGTTGAATCTTAAATAAAATAATGCTAATTTAATGAGCTGATTATCTGTTGTATCTAACTTGAAATCTTCAAATTGACACATAAATTTTCCGTAAATAAAATCTGATCTCTTGATACTTTCTCCTATTATAATTTTTCCTTTAATGATGTTTGTTTTCTGAATATTATATTTATAATTTTTCCTTAAACCTGTACTAATTAGTTTTTCTGTAATATTTAAGAAATTTTCGATAAAATTTTTTATAAAATCAGAGCTAGGATTGAGTTTTTGAAATATATCAAAAAGGATATTCTCATATTTTAATTCCTTTATATTTTTAAACATCTCATTGAATTTAGCATTTTTAAATCGGGGAAGTATTTTGAAATTTTGATTTTGGGGAAATCTGGCCGTTCCAATATAGAAATTTGCCTTTAAATTTAGAACAAATTCATTTGTCTTTTGGTCTTTAGATTTATGTAGTAATTTTAGAAAATGTGTATTTATAAAGTTTACTTTAAAATCTTCAAAATTTTCTTCTTTAATTCTCACGGAATCTGGAAACGATTGATATTCATATACTTCGATATAACCTTCTTCAGTCATTACATTTTTACTCTTAGATTAATATTAATAAAATTTCTTAATCCGATTTAGCAGTAGATTCAGTAATTGGTTCAGTAGAAACTAAATCATTACGCGCTTTCTTATAAAAATCATTAAAAAGTTTTTTGAATATGCCAAATTCAGTACGGTTGAAACTCAAGTATTCCAAGATTGTAGGCTTTATGGTATACTTCCATTCGATTTCTAAATTATCTAAAATTTCTTCTTTTTTACTTCCCCTTTTTTTAATTGATTCTAACATTAGAATAGCGTGTCCAATTCTCCTATATCTCCCCATTGATGGATTGCCCTTGATAAGGTCGTTTAAATGCTCCATGAAATCGACTAGATCGTACTTAAAATCTTTAAAATCCGGTCCTAGTTTGTCATCTAACCAATTTCTTAAAATTTGAGATCGTGGTTTCATTTCTATTACATAAAATCTCCGTCTAATAGCTGCATCAATTCCAGCTATAGATAAATCGACGGTATTCATAGTTCCGATAATATAAAGATTGTCCGGAATTATGAGTGGATTTTTAGCATCAGCATAAATTGTAGTGATTTTTTCTTCTCGATTTTCAATCCCATAGATTAATTCACCAAATATCTTCTCTACATTTCCTCGATTAATTTCATCTAAGATTAAAACGAAATTCTCATCTCTATCTTTTGCTCTCTTACATAAATCGCGAAAAATCTTTGGTTCATAAATGAATTTTATCATTTGGTCTTTATCTCCTGAAATTGTCTTACATTCAACAAAATCTTCATAAGAATACGTGGGATGAAATTGAATTAATTCTATATTATCATTACTGCCTTCGGTAAAATCAAGCGCAATTTGTTTTGCTAAATACGTCTTTGATGTACCAGGAGGCCCCATTAAAATTATTTGATTCTTCAAGATTAGAGCTTTCTTAATCTTTTCAAGAATATCTGTGTTCTCATAGATTTTTTTTAATTTTATGTCTTTTTTAACAAGAGTTTTCTTTTTAAGTCCTATCGATGGTAAAGACGCAAGATTGATTTCAATCTCTTCTCTAACATTATCTAAAAGTTCGAGTTCATATGGCTTTTTTTCTAAATCAGTTATCGTAAATAATGACGGGGAACGCCTATATTCCTCTTTAATTTTTGAGTTATCAGCATATTTTGTTAATTCTACTTCAAAGGAACTTTTTGCTGTATCTCCTTCATAAGCTAAATTCTCTAGATTTATATTATCCCAGATTTGATTTTTTTTAAAGGAACCTTCATTTAAAAAAAGAAAAGAGGTAGCTTCTTCTGCACTTGGATTTGGTTTTGAACGACCAATTATCTTGTCTCTAATTATTTTCTTAATTGCATTCCATTGTTCAACCTCTTCTTTACTCATTTTTTTTTTTGGAGTCTCTTCAATCGGATTGTTTAATTTTTCAATAAAATCATCAATACTATCAAATTTCCTAATAGTTGTGCCTCCAACCCCAAGTTCTCTTCTTAGATATAAAGCTGTTCCCTTATGCCCATCAAGCTTATTTGCAATGATCTCTGCCTTGAAGTATTCAGTGTCTCTGGGGCGATTTATCATTCCATGCCAGATTATTATCGCTGTTAGGACGATTATATGGGTTGATTTTGTGATTTTTCTTTCTTTCATCTTGGATAATATCAAAAGTAAAATCGTCAGAACCTTTTCAAAATTAAATTCCGAATGAAGAGAGCATATATTCTCCAGTTCTTCTATACTTGGATCTAAATAACCCTTTTTAAAATCGTCTTCAACCGTTAAAGTAGTTAGGTTATAATCCTGGATTATATCATCGGTTAGTAAGGTATTTTTCATAATATTTTTCTTAATTTTTAAATTTTAAGTCTTTAATTCATTTAATGTTATAACTTTTATTTTAATCATATTTATTATGGAATTAATGCAAAATTATAAAAACATGGTATTAATAAATTTTATATCATTTTTTCTTAATTATTACGAGATGAAAGAATTAACTGAAAGAGAAATCCAATGGTTAGAAGCCCTAGCCAAAAAACATGAATTCTTCGCATCCTTCCTGATCCACTATAAATTAAAAACTCATCTATCAAATAATCAATATTATTGGCTACGTCTCTACATTAATCTAGCTGAAGAAAATGGTGATACTCTATTAACTGCTGAAGAAGTAACATTTCTGGAAGAGAAATCTCAAAATAATGAAATGCTGCGAGAACTGATGGAAATTTATAAAGATAAAGGATATCTGGAAAATCTGAAATATAAAGAATTTTTAAGCTTGAAAACCGAGATGATGGGAGAGATAGGAGAGATAGGAGAAGTTAAGCCAACAGACAGCGAATATAAGCATAAAGTCGTCAAAATCCCTTGCCCGCACTGTAATTTCCTTTGTTCACCCCAAATTTCGCATTGTGCCAAATGCGGTGAACCGTTACCTAAATTGGAGAAATTAAATGAGTATTCAGGAATCTCAAATATCTCTGATGAGGATTATACCGAAAAAAACATAATCCATTCACTTGAAAAATTAATTGATAAACCAATCCCCTTAAGAGAAGAATTTAACAGATCTTCTACATGCTACGTAAAAGGTGGAGAGGAAATCACGGGTTTAAGCATTTTTAATTGTGGCCTAAAAGTTTTTCCGCACGAAATTCTCAGACTTAAATCTCTAAAGCATTTAGCACTTAGAAGAAACAACATCGCGCGCTTACCGAAAGAGATTGGATTTCTCTCCAACTTGGAATGGTTGGATTTGCGAATAAATAAACTTGAAAGTCTACCTAACGCAATAGGGCTCCTATATCGATTGAAAAATCTAATTCTTAGCTCGAATAATTTAACAACGATTCCAGATTCAATTGGAGACTTGTTGATGTTGAAAAAGTTAAATCTAAGTAACAATAAGTTGAAAAATATACCCGAATGCATTGAAAATCTGAACTGCCTTGAAATCTTAAATTTGAAAGCAAATTACTGGATTAGCGTTCCAGAAAGCATAGAAAAGTTAAAAGAACAAGGGCTTCAAATTATTTTTTAATTTTAAGATATGAATCTTGTGATCCTAAGAAAAGTATGTAAAATTATCACATATAGGACAATAATAAAAACCTGCTTTTTCTTTTTCGATTTCAAATCCACAAATATTACAGCAAATTATCATGAGATTAAACTTACCTTTATGAATTTTCAGAATTATCTGTAAATGTTAAATTAGAAGATTCCAACGATTCTCATTCTCTATCAAGGTTAAGTGAATTTGAACCCTATAATTATCTTTGAATTTTCTAATTTTTGGAAAATAATCGTTCATGTCATCGAATATGGTGAACTTAACATTTTCCTGAGAATTTTTACTAAAATTTTTGGTATTAAGGGTATTTTTAATAATTTCTTTTATCTTTTTTGCCTTCCAGGTAAAATATTTTTTAATTTTGTGTGATTTTCCTTCAGGATAATATATGGTTTGAAACAGCTTTATATTGGCTAAGGACTGTAATTGATTTTCTGTTAGTGTGCCAAATTCACTCCTTTTCCTACCAGTTATAAAAAAGACTAATTCAGCTTGGATGCAGTATTTTTCATAAAATTTTATAAAAGCAGAATATAAATTTACATTATTTCCATTCTTGATAACTTCTTTGACAATATTTTTTCTGGATCCATTACTATTAAAATTTGAGAAGATTGGAGGCATGACACATCCATCAATGTCAAAAATATAAATTTCTCTCATCAAGTCATCAACAACTAAATAACAGTGTTAATCTTTATTAATTTTCATACAGTGCCAGAATTTTGATTTAAGATAGTATTAAAAATGAACTCAATCTTTTAATTTAGAATTATTAAGCCATTGAGATATTATAGTTTGTTTGAATTTAAAATTCAATTGACTGATTTTTGTTTGGTAGGATTACTTGGATATCAGAACCTTGGAATAACTTTCTGAAAAATTCAGGATGCTCTGTATGAATTGGAATTAGATATTTCGGCTTAATTTCGTCAATAAAATTAATTATATCATGAGGTGTTGCATGACCTGATGCATGGACTCGATATGAAGGAATTCCATAAGGCTCTAGTCGCTTACGGATAGTATTTGTATTGTCAAAAAATTCCTCAGAATAGGGATCAATACTCGAAGAAATAAATAAACCTCTTTTGGTAAAGTCTAAATTCCTCATTAATCCCTCATGTAGGCGAGTTATATAGATAATAAATTTACCCTCCAAATTCTTTAAATCACGGTAGTTAAGAAATCTATTTCCTTTATTACGTCTATATATGACCTGCCTAACTTTCTCCTGCCATCTGTAATTCGCAGCTCCTCTCTTCAAAATATAAATATGGTCATCATTTAGAATATTCGGGTTTCTCATTGTTTCATGAATTGCCTTTTTATTCAAGAGATAATAGAAATACGCATCCTTTTCAGTTATAATGAACTTCCAGCTATATTTTTTTGCAATATGTGAAAACGTCCTGAACCTATCCCAGTCAATTCTATCATATTTCACTAAGATAAAATCGAAAGGATTGTTGAGGAATATCTTTTCTAAATTTTCTTCAACACGCTGTTCCGATTCAACAATACCCTTAGAAATTTTGGTGCCTTCACACAATAAAACTTTAACTCCTTCTGAAATTAGATCCTTTAGATCCATGCTCTGTTCATTTTTAGTTAGAATAGTTTTATTTGATTTAATCTCTAGTAGGAATTCCTCTGTCATGTTCGATAATGGACCATGCCTTCGAAAGTCCCCAGTATACACAACTGGTCCAGCTGAAGTATAGATAATAAATCCATATGCCGCTGGAACAGAATGATCAACATGAAATGGAGTGATAATCATTCCTTTAATGTTAATAAGATCCCCAGTTCGAAACGTGTTCCAATTTAAATTAATAAAATTATTATCAATTGAAGTTTTTGTCGACTTACAAAAAGCACGAATAATCCTCTTTGTGACAACTCCAGTGTAAATAGGAATTGTTCTATTTACAAAAGATAAGCCAAAATAATGATCTTTATGAGGGTGAGAAATTAAAATTGCATCTAAATTTGAGGAATTTACGGTATCAATTTTTTCAGAATCTGATTCCTTTAAGTATAAATTATTTATTGGGATATCATCTTCATGAGGTATTAAATTACATTGAACAATCTCCTTAATAGATGAAGGATGCTGACCATATTCATATACATTTTTATAATTTTTAATCTTTATACCGAAATCTATGAATATTTTTGTATCATAACGAAAATCCTCTAGTAGAACAATATTACCCCCAACTTCATTGATTCCGCCTAAAAAAGTCATTCTAATGGTTTTTGGTTTGTTTTCCATTTGAAGCCCTCCTAATACTTAAAATAATAGTTAACTTATTAACTGAATTATAAAACTAATTTATCATTTAAATTAACCCTTTTAATATTGACACCTCTTGGAATAATCTTCTTGAATTCTTGAGGATATTCGGTATGGATTGGAATTAAATTTTTTGGATTTATTATATCAATTGCATTCTTTAAATCCTCAGGAAAACAATGTCCACTAGTATGAGCATATTCTAATTTTAAATTACATAATTCTAACCATTTTAATAATCGATTAAATGAAAATTCCATCGACTCTGTAAAAGCTTCTGCCTTTCCATAAATATATGTCCCAGAGAAATTCTGTTTATGCATTTTAGAATGTAAAAGTAATAAAGGACCATTAGATGTATAAATAATATATTCATTTGGATTACTCAATACTTCTTTTCTCATAACAGGGCCCCATATAAATTGATTTTCTGAAAGACTATTATCATTCAGCAATTCTTTTTCATGATTTCTACTACCAATCTTAAATCTCTCTAAATAGAAATCAGGGCAATCTTTAGTTAATTCTCTACAGATTTTTGTATTTGAGGCTAATTTTGATCGACTTAATAAAATTTTAAAATCGTCAACTGAAGGTAAATCTTCTAACAGATTCTCGTTTTCGTTAAGATATAGCAAAAAAAATGCTTTTTTAGAATCAATCAAGAGATTTCTTCCTGTTTTTTTAGCTACTTGACTTAAAATTTTTACTCTTTCTAAATCTGCTTGTGAGGCATCATATATAATCAAATCTTCCTCTGATTCAATTATTTCCAAACATTTATTTTTGACCTCTTTTTCTGAACTTAATACCTTTTCTTCAACAGATCTTTCCTCTTCATTTTTTATTAATCCCAATCGAGTTCCTTCGCATAATAAATAATCAATATCTTCTTTTTCTACAAATTTTAAAAATTCTTCTGTCTGAAATCCTTTATTCCCGTGTAATCTAAAATCACCAGTATAAACTATATTTTCTTTTCCTTCAATAAAATAAGCTGATGCTCCCAAAATTGAATGATCTACATCATATCTTTTGACTGTGAAATCTCCAATCTCAGTTTCTGAATTTTTACTCATCTCTTTAAATTGTAAGTGCTGGATTTTTTCATTAAATTTATTCCTACCTGTCCGTTTATATAATTCAATAAGCTTCTTTGAAATTGCAGATAAATAAATAGGAATGTCCTCTCTAAGTAACCCTAAATAGCCGTAGTGATCCATATGAGCATGCGACAATAATACAGCATCAAGTTGCCTTTCTTCAGGGTTTTTAATTATGGAAATTGGCCCAGTATTATCATATTTAGCTTTATAATTATGATATCGATACAAACCTTCGATGTCTGGAATTAGTCCTGTTTTTAATAAATCGTCAAGATTCGTTGGTAGTAACATAGGAAATTCAAAATATTCATTATTTCTTTTATAAGATAAACCAAAATCTAGAAATATTCTCGTTTCTTTTTCTTGAACGAGTATTTTATTACCACCAATTTCATTAATACCTCCATAAAAAGTTAGATCCATATAAGCACAACCCTTTTTTTATTTAAAAATTAAAATTATTTGACCTTTTGAATTTCTGATTTTTATGCATAAACAGCTTTAAAAACAATAAAGATCTAGGATTGCTTGTTTTTAAATCTTAAAGTTAAAATTACTTTTTCTAAAACTATTTAAAGAACAGCTAACTATTGATTCCAATTATTCTCATTCTTCATCATTTTAAAATGAATTTATATAACCCTAGCTACTTAAACTTCTGAGTTTTCTTATTTAAACCGAGATCTATCGCATCGAGATATCTTTTCTATGTTTAATTGGATCCTCAAACCAAACTTTATTTGGATCAAAATATTCGGGATCAAATTCTTTCGCTTTTCCAATCCAATGAGGGGGATTAACACTTTGAAGCCATTTGATCGTTTCTTCGTAGTTCTCGTTATCAGGATTATTTATAATTTCAAGAAAAGATTCATAACTACCACAATTTTCAGGAGGGCATGCCCTTTCTCCATCAACACATTGTGGATAATCTAAATCTGTAATTCGAGGAAAAATATCTTCTAAAAAGATTTTATGACCCCATGAGTCACCCATATCATATTCATAATGTGCGGTTCTATTTTTTTGTGTGAAATAGTTAGATAATTTTTGGGTTAATGATGAAATCATAGCACTAGAGAGTGTACTTACCTCCATCATCTCTATCCTCCCATCTAAACCACTAATCTTTGTTTTAATTGAATCAATATCTTCCCTATCAACAGTTTCTATTTCATTTAGTTTTTTCACTAATTCAGAACGTTCTCTTTGCCACTTCTCGTCCTTATGTTTAATTTCTTCCTCAAAATCCAGATCAATATCTGGTTCATAATCCCCAATCATAACTTTTTTTCCATTTAAAGGATTTTTTACTATAAAATGGTTTAGATGTTCATCATTCCAACCCATCGCATTCTGAATAGCCACATGTAAGTCATAAAATGTATACGTTTCTGGAACCAATATACGTCTCCAAATCGGAGTTTCAAGTTCTAATGTAATCTTAATCTGATAAACATTTTTGTAGTTTTTCTTCTGAATCTTGGAATATCCCGCTTTTTTCCTATAAATCTGATAAGTACGATTCGATATCCAGAGCTCTAATGTAGGGAAGATTTCATTAGGGAAGTAGCATTGATAGGAGTCTTTAAAATGTTTCCATCCAACTTTTAGTGCCCCAATATCAATCGAAAAACCAATGTCCTTCATGAGTTTATTTTTTGCTTTTATCCATTCGTTTATAATTTTTGTCATATTATTCCTCTTTTCATGGCAACCTAAAGATAATTGATTTCTTAAATTTGTTAATGCTTAGAATTGGTTGAGCTAATTCTCTAATATCGTCATCTTAGGGGGTTAAATATGCAATTTCTAATTAAATTCTATTAGGCCAATGTAATTTTATGTAATCCATGCTTTCTCTCATCCCTAATGGTTGACTCCCCGCAGCTCCCCTAATATAAAACTCATCTTGATTCCCTTTTTTAACAAAAACGGGATCCCCACTTTTTGATATTTCTAATATGCATACCGTTTTATTATCTAATTTTGATAGATTTATTGTTAAATATTGACTAAATTGTTTCCCAAGAAAATTGTTAATTACTTGATCAAGCTTCAGAAGAAAACCATCTTTATTCTTTTTGCTCAAAGTATTAAGATCCTTTTCAATCCCGTATATTTTTCCGTCATCTTCAACACCAATGAATAGTTTACCTCCATCAGTGTTAAGAAAGGCAGAAATTGTTTTTGCTATAACATATTCGAGATTTTTATTTAATTTACCTTGATTAACATCCCATCTTAATGAAGATTTAAATTCAACAAATTTAGTCTCACCTTCAGCAATAAGATTCTTCCAATAGGTTTCTTGTTCATCTTTCATTGAACGAGTTTCTGGTGAAGGTGAAGATTTTCCCGAATATATTAATTTTAATAGATTTCGATCTAATAAATTGTTTTTTACGATAAATTCACGAGTTCTTTCTATTAGCAAACAGCTATCACAAAATGACTGACAATTATCACAATTTAAGATACCATTTTCCAAAATTGTATAAATTTGAAGATCATTTATAATGGAATCAAAGATTCTTAGTGAAATCCCATTTCCACCTTCACAGTTATCTGTTAAATAGAATTGTATTTCACTATCAGCAAGGTTAAATGAAATTTCGAAATCACTCATATCACTTTCAGTGTATATTGAAACCATTTTTTTAAAAGCGTGTTTAATTGAATATAATGCAATAAGTAATAAATTTCGGCTCTCTTTTGGTCTATCATCACTTTTTTTTAATCGTTCTTCATAAAAATCTTGAATAAAACTATTCAAATCTTCAGTCTTTATTACTATTTTTAATCCTAAAGTAAGATATTCTAAGCCAATAGGGTAATAGTCTGCTTTAATTTCATCTAACTTGAATATTTGATCAAAATTAGAATCTAAAGACAACGGATCAAAAGATTCTTCTGTGTTATCATCAGTATTCTCAATAAATGCTTCTGAAAAATATAGTTTAGGTTTGATACTTGTTGAGTATCTTTTACTATATGCAATTGTAGATTTTACAACCTTAATATTACCATATTGTATGGTCGCATTTAAGTTAAAAAATTTGCATGGTGTTTCATGCTTTATTTTTAAAAGTTCGGGATATATTACAGAAAAAGGAGTTGTCGAAAAATGATCACCAAGTCTACGTGCAGGTCTAACTTTTATTGAATTTAATCCATAAACTACAAATTCCTTAATTTCACTTCCACACATTTGACAATCTTTGTCATCTCCCATATATGGAATAAATCCTCCACCACATAATGGACTTATACATAGTTTTATGGGTTTTTTTACTAACTTTTGTGAAGTACCGTGAACATCTGAAACAATATATCTTGAGGTTTCGACCCTAAATAACGCGCCATCTTGGTTTTTTGGTCCTGGAAAATTCTCTCTTATTGCTCGGTCTAGTTCTTTTAATTCAAATTGTTTTTCCCCGATTTTTGCTTTTGGTATATAAATAGGTACACTTTGGCTAGACGAACCTCTGTAATTTGCTAATAGTCCCAATGTGCTTAACCACCAGTCCAATGAGCGATAAAATCCTGTTAAACTCTTAACCGCATTTTGATCCGCTTCAAAATGTTGTAATTTACCAAAAAAGCGATCCACAATACGAAGTAAGAACAAATCATCGTCATCATCTATAAAAACTCGATTGAAAATAGTTAGTGCGTGTTCGCCATAATTAATTCTAATCAAATCCTCAAGCTCCTTTTTCTTTTCGGTTCTTACCAGAGTTATGAAAAATTTAAATCGTAGAATAACTTGTCTGTAATATGATTTAATATTCAAGTAATACTCAGGTAATCTAAACAACCTCTCATATGTATTTCTTGGGTCAGGATTTCTAGCTAAATAAATGCAAGCTATAATAACAATATGAGAAGCATAGATTATATCAAAATCCTTAGGATCTGGGACGAATATTTGTTTAAATTCTTTAAAATATAATTTTAAATCATTAAAATAATAATTATCAATTGCGTGGAGATTTCTAATAATGTTAAATATATAGGAGGGATTTCCAATCGTTCTCCCCGTCCTTCCTGCTCTTTGTACATAGTTAGTCAGTAAAGGAGGGATTCCTACTAAACAGATCATATCCAAGGAACCTATATCAATACCTAATTCAAGAGTGGGTGTTGATGATATTGCATTTATTGAGGGAGGATGCTTTCTGAATCCTTCTTCAAATATTCCTCTTAATGAATATGGTAATCCTGCCCTATGGACAGCAATACTAATCTTCTGGATTTTTTTTCCCTCTGATTCAATGGAGTATGCGAGAGTATCTGAAGCCCAATGATCCATATTAAAATTCCAATTTGTAGCATATTTTAAGTACCCTAATCCTTTATACCTCAATTCCTTTTCTAATTCATATTCTTCGATTCTAGAACCTAAAATAATGTTTTTACTGTGACATATTGGACACTTGTATAAATCCTCGTTCGCAATTGGATATGAAATAAAACAATTTTTACAAAAAACAACTTTTTTTACTAAGCAAATATCAAAATCATTATAGGTAAAATCTCGGAAAAAGACACCAGTTTTACATCTATAATTAAAATTGCTATTATCAAAAAATTTCTGCAAATTTTTTTTTTCATTATCTAAATATGTTTCAATTTCTGATACGTGATTATCCGTTATTTCTTCACTTTTATACCTTCGATTTTGTATTAGATTTTCAATTTCTTCTGAATTAAATTCACTAATCACATTATATTCAATAAATAATTTAAAAATCTCATATAATCTTCCTATGATTAGATTTTTCTCGATATCGAATTTATTTTTGAATCGATTAGCAATCCTTTCCAAAGTTATTCCTGCTTTCTTGTTGTATGTAAAAATAATTTTATTTTTAGTGAATCTTAATGTCCGATAATTTGAAGTAAATGCTTTTAATAGCTCATGTGCTAAAATATAATCAAGATTATCTTTTAGCTGGTAAATGCAATTAATGGTAACTAAAGCATTATTAATTGAATAAAACATATTTGAAATATTTGCGAGAGGATTAATATTTTGTCTTTGATATTCCTTGATTATATCTTCCGAAGTTGAATCGAGAGATTCATCTTTAAAAATAGTATAATAATTTTCATTTAGGATTTTTCTCATTTCTGTGAATACATCGCGTGTATTCATAACACCTTCTGAATTAATTAATAATCTTAAGAAAAATTGTTCTGCAACTAAATTGTAATCATTTTTTAGGATATTTTCTCCAATTCTCTCAGCGCTACCTCTACCATCGGAAAATATTAGTATCTTTTGAGAAGGTATTTTTCTACAAGCTGCTGATATTAAAAATGAAATAAAAGTTGTATAAGGAACTCCGATATCGTATAACTGTAATTTTTTCCCGCAACCAACACATTTTTTTGAGGAAGTAGAGTGAGGATAACTTTTCTTATTCTCGGGGTCTAATCTTAAATCTTCTAAAGAATCTTCAGTATATATTTCATGGCATGTCCGGCAAAATTTTAATATCTTTGATAGATTACCACATTCACATACTTCAATTTCGTTAAGTTTTAGGCAGTTTTCGCACCAAAAAAGATTCTCTCGAGGTTTTAAGAATATATGATATCTATCTGTTAATAAATCAGCAACTCGACCAAAATTTATACACATAGAGATGATATCTTCAGCTATACCGGGATTAACGCCTAGGGAGTGAAGATACTCGGCAATTTGAGATACTTTTATGAATTTAACAGGGTGTTTTATTGTCAATGAAGAATAATTTATTAGATGCACTACTTCAGGCATGTTCTGAATTATGACATCCCTCCATTTTTCTCTAAATACATAATTTTCTAATAAATCTGAGAGATAGACTTTAAACTCTTGAGGGTTTTCTAGCAAAGATATAGAATTCACTTTACAAAAAGAACAAAAATCCTCATTTTTGATCATAATTTGATTTTTTTCATTTATGGAAATTAAATTGAGCATTTTTAAAGTTTCAAAAGTATTACCACGGTCAAGAATTATACTTTCTAACTTTTCGCTCTGGGTAATGTACATAACAAAATAACATAATGTAAACATTAAATCTTCAAATAAACAAGGTTTTAATCTCTCAAAATTAGGTGAAAATGTTACATTTTCTCGAAAAGGTTGAAATTCAATTGCTTCAAAATTTTTCATTGTTGTGAACGACTTTAATAATTCCTTAGGTTCTTTTACGGTAGCTGATAGTAATATTAATTGAGGAGTTGTCTTGCTAAAAAAGGATCTTAATCGCTGAATAAATAATTTTATTCCGGCTCCACTTAATCCTGTCCATATGTGGATCTCATCAAATACAATATATTTTACAGGATAATGAGAAGAATAACTTCCAATTACACGTTGTCGTTCATTATAAGGTGAAATCATTAAAAAATCAATTGATTCAGGATTAGTTATTAAAATGTCAACATTATAATTTGATATGTTCTCTCTAGTGACCATAACCCAAGTAAATGAGGTATGAAGTTCACAATATAGATATCCTGAACTATTTATTCGCAATTTGCTTGTACATATCGGACAGACCATTCCCCTATAATAAGAGTTACTCGGTATAGCATTAGGGGCAAAATCAGGATTTCCTACATTATTAGGAGTGTCTCCGTCCCAAATACCTATCTTTATTGAATTACGATCTTCTAAAATATTATTCAATTCATAAAGATATTTTAAAAAGCGATTTAGTTGGTCGACTTCTAAAGTTTTCATAGGGTAAATAATTAGTGCTTTTAGTCCCTTTTGAGAATTTTTAACGCAGTAATCTAAGATAGGGATTAAAAATGCTTCAGTTTTTCCAGTTGCTGTTGGTACGGACAAGATAATATCTTTTTTTTCATTGACGATCTTTTTGATTGCTTGAGCTTGATGTTCATATAAATGGAAGTTATTTCCCTTGAATAAAACTTGAATCACCGCTTTAATTACTCTTTCATCAAAGTTTAGACGTTTTAAAAAGGTTTCAGTGTTGATATCATACCCTTTTGGTGGAAGGATAAATTCTAAATATGGACCTTTAATGTTAATTAATTTTTCCTCGATAAAAGATCTATAATTTTGAAAATAATCAGGATTATCAAGTTTTGTTAAACCTCTATTCCACCAGATTATCTCAGTTATACGGTTAAGAACAGATTTTATGAATTTGTTTGGATTTTCCAATTTTTACACTCTCACTTCAATAAGATTTTAATTTTGTCTTTTAAAACAGATTTAAATAATTTTTCATACATTTTAGGATTGAGATCTTTTATAGGCTGAGGACTTCCTTCTATCAAACGTTCTATAAATTCTTTATTAGAAAAACTTTCTAAATATTTCAAAATCTTATCATAAAACTCATGTTTTTTCGCTTTATATTTATCAATCTTGAGTTCACTTTCTTCAAGTATATTAGAAATAATCTCATTAGAATCAAGTATACTACCAATTGACATCATTGATTTGAATTCTTTTTGAAATTTAGGTAAATCATCCATCAAAATGTATTTATTATTAAAGGCGTTATTGATTCTTTCCCAACTTTTAAATAAGTCTAAATGTTTTTGAACCTCATTTTTCAAAAGATATTCAATTTTCTTTTCAATTTTATCACATTCATCAAAAAATTCGTTTAGAAGGGTTTCATTTAAAATTCCCTTATTGTTGCAATCATCAATTTCGAAAATTTTTAACTTTATTTCTTTTAAAGAGATATTAATCTTGGAATCAGTAAGAAAATAGAGGATTTTCTTAATAATGATTAATACTCTCAATTTTTTTTCTAAATCAGAAACTGTTCTTATTATTTTTACATTATCAAAATAAACTATCAATTGAGATAGTCGACCTATAAAATTTTTTTCAGAGACTGTTCTTTCAATCAAGATATCCCCCCAGATTTAATAGTTCAGAAATATCTAAAGTTTCAGTTTTCTTTAATAAAATCAGAGCATTTACTTTCTTAATTAAATCTAAGATCCCCTCATAATTTAAAAGGTGATAATAGGCTAAAGAAACCTTGAGCTTGTGCGTTTTATCATAAAATAAAATCGATTCAGGATTATAATCCAAAATTAATTTCTTTAAGAAATTTTTCCCTTTGATAAATTCTTCAATAAACTTAGATTTTTTGATCAATCTTTTTAAATATATCAACAGATATTTATTTATCGTACCTGGAGGATATACACTTAATTCTTGAGAGATGGTTTTTAAAGAATTGAAATCGATATCTTCAATGCACGATTCTATTAGGTTGATAGCATTTTCAATCCCAGGAAGGTCAATTTTCATAAATAATTCATTATCTTGCAAAAAATTACCAAGCGTAACAATTTTTTCAAAAAAATCTTTTAACTCCAGCTGGTCTTTTTGAAAGGTAAGTTTTACGCGGTTTGGATTACCTTCTTTGTAAAATTTTTTAATCGTTCCTTTGATTTTAATACCATCTATAATTTTGGATAAGGATTTTTGATTTTTCTTTAGATAAGATTTTAGTAATTTGTAATTAAGACTTTTCGGATTATTTAATCTAAAAAAATGTAAACAAATTTGTTTAGCATAATTTGCACAGAATAAAAAATTTAAAAAAATATTTTTTAAATCCGTCTGAGTTTCTAACACTTGAAAAAGATATTCAGGAATTTTTTTTACGATTTTTTCCTCAAGAAGAAAATTTTTAAAGTCGTAATAAGTCGAATCAAAGTCTGTAAAAGAAAGCCTATTCCAAGGCTGAGTAATAATATAAGATAATACACAATAGAGGAAAGCAATATCAACGTATCCATAATTTCGCCCATGATATTCTTTTTTGAAAAAATTAAAGTTAAAGATATAATTTTGACACTTAGATTGCCACTTAATAATTCCTTCTATAATTGCATAAGGTATTTTTTTTAGTATTTCATCCATACTGAAGTCTTTATGCTTGTATCTTTTATATATCGCTTGTCTTAAAAAAAAGTTAAGTTCATGTTCGGTAAAATCTTCAGAATTTAAAGAAATTTGGAACATTTCGATTTTTTCATCGAATTGTAAATTATTAAAGGTAAAAATTTTCTCATTTTTTCCAATTCTAATATTAATTGGAGAATATAAACTGATCTTATATGAAGATGAAATTTCTTTAAAAATATCTGAGATAATATCTGTAAGGTAGGTATTTAGTTGAAACCAATTTTTATTATAAGGATCCATTTTCCAACCTGATATATATCCTCTTTGTTCATTAAATTGAATTTGCCATTCAGGTATGAACTCTTCTTCTTCAACTGATTCAGTTTCCCCGGGCTCGTTAATTTCACTACTCTCTTTTGATATAATAACAAAATCATCTAAAATTTGTTGATTATTAATTTTTGAATAATCTATACCAAGTAAATCAGCGTAAGTTCTAGAGAATTTAATGGAATTATTATTTTCATCAGCATACCAACGGAGAAAGTGGTTTAATCTTTCATCATTTAAATTTATAATTGGCTGAGGTACGATAAGATTTTTTGATAAATGAAGTAGTTGAGTTGCACTTGATGGAGATCGTCTGAAATCCATGTACTCATCTAGAATTAAACCAATAATTTCGACATACTTTCGTGGTTTTTGATCTTCAACTTTTAAACCTTTATAAATTCTTTTAAGAAAGGTCTTGTTAAAGGGAAAAATATCTCTTAATTCTTTTAAGCACTTTCCGCATCTATTGCATTTATTATCTCCACTTTTATAAATAGTATCAGTTATTCTTCCTTTTTTATCCCTTTCAAATTTAATACTCCCTTCTAAAGCCTTATAATAACTTATATAAGGTCTTATAAAGTTGATACAATTTTCTTCTGATAGAAAAAGAGTCTTACTTTCCCCACTTCTAGAAGTTTTGTAAAACTTAGTTCTCTCGTTCACTCTATCCACAGCTGTAGGAGTATATAATGATTCTAGTTTGTTTGCTAGCCCGGCGATAATAAAGTTTACTTTATCTGTTATTTTATCCCTTTCTAAATAATTTTGTAATTTCTTCTTATCTAAGCTAGTAATTGAAAAATCCTCAAAAATGATTGTGAATCTTTCATTTATATCTCTATTTATTTCTTCTATCATTTTGTCTATAGTTGGAATTTGTTGTTCATCCTTCACCGCATCCCATATCGATTGATTTAGATCATCGCAGATGCTAGAAACGTTCCCAGGTATGCCGAAATTAATGTTTCTATTACCACTTTTTAGATCTTCTGCAGAAATGAAATTCATTTCTGAGGGATATTCTTCATCTCCTCTAGAGATTAATTGTAATAACTTACTTTCAAGAAGTTTGATAAATTGTTTAACTCTAGGGTTATCCGGATCAACTATTAAATCAGAATATATTTTTGTTAGATTATTAATTGCTCGCGTTCCAATATTAACAGAAATAAGTTTGATATTTTTTTTTAACTGTTTTTGAAAGTGTTTTAAATTATCTAACCTATTAATTTTTTTACCAGTATGCTTAAAATAAAAATCGGGGAGATCATCAGCCAAGATTGACATTAAATCAGAATTTTTATCGATTAGTAATACTTTCATGCCTAATTTTTTTAATTCATAACTTAAATAAACGCATAATTCTGATTTTCCCGTTCCAGTTTCACCTTCAATTGCTACTACAAAATTACCAATTCTCTCTTGCTGTAACTCCATGAGAACTTCAGATTCTAATATACTTTCGACTTGTTCATTTTTGTCATATAAATCAATTGGGTAATGAGTAAAATAGAATAAATTTTCATCTTCTCCACGAATAGAACTGGCTTTAGTGAATATTTGCAAGAAATGCAATTTATTAATATTTTGGAAGTGAGGACAGAGATAAGGAGATTTCAATTAATCACCACAGTGCTAATTATCTCAATTGCATTTGTATTTGCGGGAATATATAAGTAATTAGGTTTGTTACTTAAATGAAGAATCCTCCAATCCCCTGATTTAATTAGTTTTATATCCTTTTCTTTACAAAGAGTATAAAGTTTTTTGCAGAAGATATCTGGGACTTTATTTCCTTCAATTCTAATAAGGAAATAATTAGAATTAATCCACTCAAGATATTTATGCAAAGGGATTATTTTATTATTTATTTCATCAGAATAAAGGATTATTAAAGCTTTTAACAGTTCATTATCGATATTGAATATAAATTTCCTTGAAGAGATTTTAAAGAGAAAGCCAAAATATTGAAATGCTTCACACCAATTTTCCAATTTGTTTGAATTAATTTTAATGATTTCCCCTTGCCCTTGTTGATGTGGGGTATATCCCCTTTCATTTATGAAGTAGTTATTTAACTTGCTAATTAATTGAGAATCTTTATAATCAATTAATACTTGATTTTCTTTTAATAAATACTCAATTATAAGAAAGCTGGCAGCATTTTTTTTCCATTTTGGAAAATCTCCAATAAGTGCCCGAAATTTTTGTAGCAGATGCAGTCGAAAATTCATTTCAATTGAAATATTAGAAGATAGTATTGGAATCTTACAAGCTCGGTATATGTCGTTTTTCTTCTCGATAAGTTCAAAAAATTGAAGCAAATTTCCATTCCTTTTGACTAACCTTCCGTCAAGATCTAATTTCTTAGCTAATTGGGCTAAATCTTTAAAATTATTTTCTTGAATCATCTTATGGAGAAAAGGAAAAAGACTGGCTTCTTTAAGAATATTTAATAAATATGTCTCTGACATAAATTTCACCTTTTTTCTTAAAATGTGTTAGTTATATAATAAAATCTTCTTTTCATTGTCTTGTCTTGAATATTATTTATTCGATTTTTAAATTTTTCGAGTTCTTGAGAAAAACCATTTTTAATAATTTTCCGAATGTTGACGGGATCTAATAAGTGAATATTAGTTAAACTCAATTCTTCTAAAAACTTTTTTAAAATTTTTTCAATTTTAGATTTCTTCATTTCAAATCTAATCTGAAAAAAATTAGCTAGTTGTGCTATTTCTCTTCTGGATGAGGGGATTGATGTTCCTTTTCGACCGAATAATTGAGAGAAAAAATGCCAAATAGGCAGATAAGGATAATAAATCAAATTTTCAAATAAATCTTTAAAATTAACAATCTTGTCATTACTAATTAGTTCAATTAGAATCGATAACTCTTGAAAAAATAAGTTTTTTGAATTTTGAAAGGAAAATGAGAAACCTTCTTGATTATATTTTTGTCTCAAATTTTGATATAATTCATCATAAGAATAGATGAAATGAATAAAGTATTCTTCATCTAAAGGTCTAAATTTACCTTTAATTGACAAGTTTTTTTTATCAATTACGATTATTAAATTATGATTTTTGTTTTTCAAGTATTTTCTAATTGTTTTATTTATAGAATATTGTTGTTCATTTTCCTCATAGTATTGATTTGTAATGCACACTAAATTCTCTGGTAAATTATCCGACATCAAAAATTTATCTAAAATATATTGATAATCTGAAAAATCATTGTTATAACCTCCTCGCCAAGAGTATGGATAAGTAAAGATATTGAAACTGAAGTAATTTAATAGTGGAATAGTTCTCAGGTAAGTATACTCTACTGAATCGTATATTATCTTAATACCCGTAGAACAGATTTTTGATTTATAAATTTCAAAAAGATCCAGTTTAAGATTACCCTCTTTTTTGTTCTTTATATATATTAACGAGTATTTATTTAAAAATTTCAACAAAAATTATTAATCATATCTACCATGAGATTGGATATTTACTGACATCAATAGATATAGAAAAAAGCAATCATGGATGATAGATCGTATGGAAACATCAACTTAGTTAATCTCCATTTTCTTTGAAGAAATAAGGTTTAAATAATTTATTATATAACAGAGATTACAGTTTAAATTATTTTAAATACTTTTTGTAAAATATATGGAGAAGAAAAGGTTTTCAACGTAAAATATTATAGAGGTTCGGCAGAAACAGACCTCAAAACAATATTACAATTTTATAGTAATATAATGTAATATTCTTTTTATTAAGATTATAACAATTTTAGTTTTATTTTAAAAATGTGTATCTAAAATATATATTAAATTTTCAAGGTTAAAAAAATGGAACTGGAAATGGAAAGTAAAACTGAAGGCTTTAAAACTAAGTTTTCAGGTGAGAGAAATAAAAGCATTAAAGTAGCGCTAACTGCAATTACAGCTGCCCTCTATATTGCCTTGGGATACATTTTCCAACCTATAAGCTTTCTCGGCTTACAATTTCGAGTAGCAGAACTAATTGTTGGCATGTGTATTCTGTTTCCTTTAGAAGGGTTAATTGGGAATGTGATCGGGGTTTTCTTTGTTAATTTGACCTCCCCCTTAGGACCGATTGACTTAATTAGTAGCCTCGTGAATATCCCCGCTCTCTATTGTATTGTGTTTCTAAGAAATAAGAAATTCTTAAAGTATGTTGGTGGGGTCCTATATGCTATTATAATTTCTCTCTACGTGGCAATTGTTCTTAATATTACTTGGGGATTGCCAATCTGGTTGATGTTCGTTCAAGTGTTAATTGCGGAGGTAATTCTGGCGACATTAGGAATAATACTCTTTGACATCATAAAAATAAGATTAAAAATTTGAAAATCCAATAATTTTTTTAAAAAATATCTAAATTCTTTTCTCCTTTTTCAATTAAATCTATTATACGTTCCCAATTAAAAGCATAACCTTTTCCGCTTTGAAATTTACTTATAAAAAAATCAGTTTGTAATTGTTTCTGGAAATATGTTCCAAATCTTCGATTTAATTCTTCATTCATTTGTGTTAAATTTCTACCATAACCCATTTTCAATAAATCAATACCAACAACTTTTAACCAACAATCTTCTACTTCTTTTTGATAAATGGGTAAAACTTTCTCTCTTTCATTTATCTCCTTAAGATCTCCTTTTAGATCCTCTCTGATCCTTCTTATAACTTTATTTAATTTAATTGTTGATCCTTTTTTCTCAAAATGGCTTAAATTCTGTATTTTATCTATGTGCACAAGCATCCTTAAATATCCTCCTTCTGTTAAGATAACAAAATGTAAAGCATCTTTAAATTCTCTTGAATTATGTCCATATTTTTTACAAATTTCATATAATCTATTCCCTAAGACTGTTAATTTACCATCTCCAGTCCAAAGATTAAGAGTGTCAAAAAATAATTTGTAATTTAGTTGATAAGATGATGGTTTTGTAGATCCTTTATATCTTATACATAATAATTCATGCCAAAGATCATTTAATACAATTTTCTGAAGATTTTCTTCAATTTTTCTATTTTCTAATTCAGCTATCTTTAATAGCATAGCAGCAACTTCATTAATATTAGTATCCATCCAAAAGAGCCAGGATCTTGGGTTAGACTTAGTTATCTTTTTTTCCAGACGTTTAATATCAATTCCTTCTTGTTTTTGAGCTTCTCTTACTATTTTTGGAGTATAATCAAAAATATCATAACTAATAACTCCGATTTTTAAATCGCTTTTATCTACAATATCATTAATAAAAGTTGGAATATGTAACCCATCAATCACCTCATCAGGTAATACGATATATACTAAAGGAAAAGTCATTAGGTATGAAGTCGATTGACCCAAACCTGTTAAATATTCTCTTTTTACTGCATGAGGGGGCTTAACTTCAAAAGCAACTTGTGGTTTCGGCTCCTTAGAAAGACCTAACAAAACAATATCAGGTTTAGGAAAAATTGGTTATTTTGAGGCAAGATATCTATTACCAAAAGTTTTAGTTTGGATAAAACTTAACGCAACTTTTTCTGCTATATGGTCGTGTAATAAGCCCATGTTATACACCTATTATATAATTCTTTTGTATATTTTTTATTAATATTTTTCAATTCTCTTTATTTATAGAAAAAATCATTTTAAAAATGGTAATCCATATTCCCAACTATATATTAAAACCGTATTCTTATCCCAGGCAGTTTTTGTATAAATAGGTGCTTCTGTTATATTACAATACCCAATATTGGTTGTTGGTACGTTGTTTTTCATTAAAATATAGATGAGATAAACAGGAACACCACATTTTGTTACTAATCTTTTATATCCATGAATAGCTCTTTCATTCACCCATCCGAAAAAATCTATATTTCTTTTAGACTTTACATCAAAACAAAAGTAAATCTTATCCTCTAACACTTCGATATCCACAACTCTTTGCACAAAATAATCTGGAACTTCATTTTTTATCATTACTCTTTGATCTCTCAAATCTTTTCCTATTGGATGTAATGAAAAGTTATTCTGAAGGTATTTAAGAGCTATGAAGGAAGTTGCCTTATCGTGCAAATTATAGTTCGAAAGGAATTGCTTTTTCGATTTTATTGGAGAGAAATCTAACGTACCTAAATCAACAGCAGTCTGTGTTTCAAGATATCTTAGAACACAGTTCAGTTTGCCTTTTAATATAATTTCAGGTTTTTTTATCATATCTAAAAGAATTATATTATCTTAAAAGTAATAAAATTAAAGCATTGATTTGCATTGACTAAGAATTAGTAAATCTATGTTTTAAATTCTCCTTAATTACAAATTATTCATAAAAATCAAGAATTCTTAAGGAATCCTAACAAGGAGAAGAAGTAATTATATAATCTAGACAGTTAATTTGAATTTATTTTGTCCACCAGACCAATAAATTAAAAAGAAATAGGAATAAAAAACGTTCTTATTGAATCTAAATTAAATCATTCCGAAAAATTAAACAATAAATATGATGCCTATTGCCAACATAAGCAGAATTTACACCTAATGCAATCAACGGTTTGTCATCCTGACACCAAATCTGTTCATCTTTTAATGTAAAATACTTTCCTAATTGAGAAGCTAGATCAAAAGCTAGGGGGTATAATCTACTATTTTTATAAACATTATTTACTATAATCGTCATGTATTTTCCTTCTTTAAGCCATTCCTTAAGTTTTTTATAGAATTTTACTAAATCATTTACGAATTTAGAATAATTTTCAATGTTCTCAAAATTATTTATATTTGTAGAGTATTCCGTATCAAGTCCCCTTTCCTTTCTTTTAATTTGCCGTAGAGAACTTCTCTTTAAAGAATCCCAATATGGTGGTGACGTAATTATAAAATCAACTTTAGGTATATCAAAATTACTTATGTTTCTACAATCTCCTAAGAAAAAATGTTGTTTAGATCTACTTTTACCAATTTTAAAATATTTCTCTTCTAATTCTATTGAATAGCCTAATCTACCTATTTTCTCACAAATGTAATTTACTGTTCCTGTACCAGCCATAGGATCCAATATTTTCTCTCCTTTCTTTGTGAAAAAAAGACTGTATCTCTCAATCAATGATTCAGGAAATTTAGCAGGATGCAAAAGTACTTCTTTGGTTCTTCTTTTTGGTCTTAATACAAACCAAGATTTAGAAAACTTTATCCATTCTTTACCTGTTAAATCATTTAACTTATTATTTATATTATAACGTCCTCTTTCACCGAAATCTATATATTTATCATTTTTTTTTGTTTTTAATACTATTTTCTTTTCTATAATTGCCATGAAAGTCTGTTTCATAATTTACATAATAATTTAATATAATATCGAAAGAATATTTTATAAATAGAACGATTTTCTCGATGAATTGTTGTGGTTCATTATTAATGGTTCATTAAACACCCCCTTTAATAACAATTTTTAAACCGTTTCCAATTTAATTTTTGTTTAGAGATTATTTTTTTTTTAAATAAGTATGGAAACATAATATTTGTTTTTGATAAGCAAACCTAAGAATGAAATGAAAGATTATAATTTAAGCCCATATAAAACGTCAAGTATATCCGTATCAAGATTAGATGATAATCTTAAGAAAATAATTAATAAAAATTCTCAAATCAAATCGTTTTTTGATTATATATCTTACAATAAGATTAATTATAACATCTTAGATTATTTTCAAGATTCTTTCATTGTTATAGAAATTCTAACATTAGAACCAAAAATTTTTATTCTTCTTCTTAATAAAAATAAATCTCATAACTTTTCACTAGATTACAAATTATTAAATCATTTAAAAGAGAAGTATAATAGAAATGATAAAAGAACATTTCTTCTATTCTTGGACCATTCAATAAATTCTATTCAAGATATTTTTTTAAAATCAAGATATATTGAATTTAAACAAATTCTAATTAAAGAACAATTTAAAAGAATAATTACTGCTAATGTTAAAATCTCAATAAAAAACGAATTGAGAGAAGGGCTCCCACTCGGCACATTTAGCGAAAAAAATAAATTAAATGAGTTAACAGGAAAAGAATGGATTAAATTTACAAAAAGCTGGTTTGTTCATAACCCTCCCCCTCGAAAAAAAATTGAATTACTCCACCCTGCTAAATATCCTGAATCCTTAATTGAAGATTTTATCCGCTTCTTTACTAAGAAGGATCAAATCATTCTGGATCCATTTTTAGGAACCGGGAGTACAGCAATAGCAGCAAAAAATACAAAAAGAAGTTGTTTCGGGGTTGAAATAAACAAAAAATATACTGATATCGCGAAATCAAGATTATCTCAAAAAACAATTGATAAATGGTTTTCAGTCAATAATAATTCCCAATTGTATAGAATTTTTAACGAAGACTCAAATAATTTAGAAACAATTTGGAAGAAAAATAATCTTCCTTTAGTAGATTTTTGTATAACTAGCCCTCCTTACTGGAATCAGTTAAAAAGAAATTTTATGCGTCAAAAGGAAAGAAAAGATCTTGGGTTGGATACAAAATATAGTGAGAATTCTAAAGATATCGGAAACATAAATGATTACAGAGAGTTTTTACAAGCACAAAAAAGCATTTTTGGGAAAGTCTACAATGTTTTAAAGAATAAGGGTTATTTAGTAATAATAACTAATAATGTATTTTATGATGGAAGGGTTTATCCATTAGCTTTTGACACTGCTATATCTTTATCAGATAAATGGGTTCTTAAAGATGAAAAAATCTGGTTACAGGACGATAAATCACTGTTACCATTAGGAATTAATAATGCTTGGGTAGCTAATCGTTGTCATCAATATTGTTTAATTTTCAGAAAGGAACAAAATTAATTACTTTAGAAACATAGTATTTTTTATATAAAGTAACGAAAGAATAGTATGAGTTTAAACAACAAGAAAATACTTGTTATTACAAGTTGTTCCGCTAAAAAGAAAAGAATTTCTAAACCTATAAGGGCAATTGATTTATATCAAGGAGATTT
>JAHLWT010000205.1 GCA_019057775.1 Promethearchaeota archaeon | reverse complement strand
GGACAAGCCATTCCCGGTTATGATCCTAGAGCCCTAAAAGGTAATGGAATTACTTACTTTACTTCCCCAATGGGAGCAGATCATACAGCCGGAAATACTTTTGGAACAGTTGGAAATATTAATCCTTTGAGTGGTAAGGGACAAATAGAAAGTTCTAAAAAATTGCAGTTACGAGTAGCACTTTTAGATACATTTGGACTTTGTTTGTTTGTAAGACCACCATTTGTAAAGCATCCTGAATTTTATATATCTCTTTTGAAAGGAAGATATGGATGGCAGTTAAATTTGGAGGAAATCAAAAAAATTGCGGAGGATGTTTTGGAAACTGAAAAAGAGTTTAATAGAAAAGCCGGTGTTTCTGAAGAATTTTATTCTTTTCCTGAATTTATGAGAGAGGAACCTTTGCCTCCGAATGATACCGTATTTGATATATCTCGAGAAGAAATGAAAAGAATATGGGATGTTAAAATTCCGATTGATGAATTTTAAAAAATATTTGAAGGAAAAGAAAGGAGCTTTATGATGCTACTGAAAGACTGTGTTGCCATTATTACCGGTGCAGGTAAAGGCTTAGGGAAAAGTATAGCGGAAGAATTTTACAAAGAAGGTGCACTTCTAGCCTTATTCGATATTCAATATGATTTAGTAGAAAATCTTGCAAAGAAATTGGATTCTTCGGGTGGAAGAATTATGGCTATCAAAGCCGATGTGACGGATGAAATGATGATCAAAGATAGTATATCAAAGGTGTTTAATAAATTTGGTAAGATTGATATTCTGGTAAATAATGCAGGTATTTCTTTGCATAAACCAACCAAAGAGATGTCAGTGGAAGATTTTAACAAGGTGATCAATATTAATCTCAATGGTCCATTTATATGTAGTAAGAGTGTTATTTCTTACATGGAAAAGCAAAAAAGAGGCAAAATTGTCAATATTGCTTCTTTAGGCGGTAGAACAGGTCGCCCAGGGGTGGGAGTGAATTATGCAGCTTCCAAAGCAGGAGTCATTGGTTTAACACAGACACTAGCCCGTGAACTTGGTCCAAGTGGAATTTATGTTAATTCTATTTGTCCGGGGCCGATATTAACTGAACAGACAAAACAATATCCGGCAGACGTTTTTGCGAGTTGGAATGTTGGTCGTGCCGTCAAAAAGGATGGTTTGCCACAGGATGTTGCTGATGCAGCTGTCTTTTTGTCTTCAAATAAATCAGATTGGATTACCGGTGTGACACTTGACGTTAACGGCGGAATTTTAATGAAATAATTTTAAATGGAGGAATAAAGATGTCAAAGGTGAAAGTGATTCGAATAAAAGATGTCAAAGGAGAAAGACGAGAGCCGCCGAGAACTTCATGGATACTGGTTTCGGAAAAAACAGTTGGTTCAAACAATATTGCTATGGGCGTGAATGAAACCTATCCAGGTGGTATGGTTCCGGAACACAAACACGATGTTCAAGAGGAAGTGATGTATTTTATAGCAGGAGAAGGCAAATTTGTTACTGAGGATGAGGAAATTGATCTTAGTCCAGGAACAGTGGTGTACAATCCTCCGGGAAAATCACACAAAATTATTAACACCGGAGATGAAGTTTTAAGGTTTGTCTGGATCTATTCTCCTCAGTTGCCAAGTCATAAAAAAGAAAAATAAAAAGGAGTAAATAAATATGAGTAATTGGAAATTGCCCCCAAAAGGAGGGCATATGGAAAAAGCTGATAAAATTTATTATCAAACTATGACTAAAAAGGATGTAGAAAGTCGGCTAAAAGTAAATGATATAATTCTTATTCCATTAGGGTCTACAGAAAATCATGGAGATGCTCAACCGTATGGAGAGGATACTTTTATAGTAACCCGTATGGCTGAATTAATTGCTCAAAAAACTGGTTGTACAGTTGCAGAGCCTGTTTGGTATGCTTCACATCCATTTTCCCATTTAGGACAAAAAGGGACCGTCCCAATACCTGATGAAGTTAATTCTGCCTACATTAGATCAATAATATCAGGATATTGGAACACTGGATTTCGAAAACAGATATTTATGAGTAGTCATGGACAAGAATATATCATTCCTTCTGCCATTCAGGAGTGGGGCAAAAAGTACCAAGTCCCGGCAGTTGTTATCTTTTTAGATGTACCTAAGATCATGGGTGTAGGATTGAAGGATAAGGCTCATGGAGGTGAATTTGAAACTATATTTAAACATGGTGATGAAGCAGAAAATTCTATTTGTTTAGCTTTATTCCCAGAATTTGTTCAAATGGAAAATGTAGTAGATACAAAAACTTGGGGATTTTTACCAGAAGGACATATAGATAAAGGAGGTGATATTTACAATTATCCGATTCCCGGTCAAAGTCACATTGGCGGCGGAGGTATTGAATGTATTATTTATCCGGAGGGAGTTTTAGGTAAACCATCTCTTGCCAAAGCGGAAAAAGCATATAAAGCAATAGAAACATATTTAGATTATGTAGTTAAATTACATGATGATATCTTAGAGAAATTTCCTCCAGGTATCTTGCCAGATGCTAAATATATGACACAGAGAGATAAAGAAGAAATAGATAAACTGTTAAAGGGGCCGTCAGACGGTGGAAAGCATATTTATACAATTGCTTGGCCGTCATAATTTCAAAGTAGATTTTAATCTCTTTAAGTCGATGATTATAGGTACTTTGAAAAATAAATTACAATCTAAAGGAGGTGATTGATGTTAATAAAGTAGTATTGTAGAAGTGTAAATAACGAATAAAATTAAAATTATAAATGGAGGTATAATAATGTTTAGTAAAAAATCAATCTTATTAGCAATGGCAATATTAATAGTGTTTAGCTGTGTAGTATTTTCGATATCTTATGCAGCAGATGCACCTATAATATTAAAGCTTGCTCATGCAGATGCTCTAGATATTTTTACTTCTAGAAAACATGCACAAAGTATGATATTTCGAAATCTAGTAAATGCAAGAAGTGGTGGAAGAATAGAAGTACAAATTTTTGGAGGAGGTGCTCTTGGTGGCGAGCGTGAATATGTTGAATCTATTATGGCAGGAACAGTTCAGGCTGGAATTGCTTCAGGAGTAATGGGGGGATTCTTCCCTGAAGCTATGGTAACTGATATTCCATATTTATTTCCTTCGGCTTCGATTGCATGGAAAGTATTAGATGGACCATTTGGGCAAAAACTTTCTAAAATGTTATTAGAAAAAACAGGTCTTAGAAACCTGGCATTTGCTGAAGTAGGATTTAGAAATTTTACAAATAGTAAAAGACCAATACGTACTCCTGCGGATATGAAAGGTTTAAAAATTAGAGTACAAGAGAATCCTCTTTTTGTTACTATGGTAAAGGCATTGGGCGGAAGCCCCACACCTATTGCTTGGACTGAATGCTATACTGCCTTACAAAATAAAGTTGTAGATGGAGAAGAAAATCCCATATCCACTATTGTTTTTGCTAATTTTCAAGAAGTACAAAAATACCTTACCCTCGATGGTCATGTTTATGGTGTAGATTGGTTTGTAATCGATAATAAATTTTTCAAGAGCTTACCTGAAGATTTACAATATATTATTTTAGACTGTGCAAAAATTTCTGCAGGAGTCGGTCGTGGTCTCCAACAACTTAATTCTTCTGTGGTAGGTTTGCAAACATTGATTGACGCTGGTATGGAAATATATGCACCAACCGAAGAAGAAATGAATCTTTTCAAGAACGCTTGTCAAGGACCTGTGATTGAATGGCTAAAGACTCAATTTGATATAGAATTAATTAATGAAATGTTAGAAGCTGTTGATAAAACTGTTGCTGAACAAAAAGCTGCTATACAATAGTAATGTGGGGAGAAATAAGCTAAAGTAAAGTTATATTATATTAGCCTGAAAGGTAGATGCCCTACGAATATAATCGTAGGGCATCTGTTTGCAGAATAAGAAAGGAAATTAAAATTATTTTGTTAGGAAAAATATATAAATTTGTTGAGAAAACCGAAGAAATAATAATAATAATTTTATTAGGCGCTATGGTTATTAATGTGACATTAGGTGTTTTTTGTCGTTATGTTTTAAATTCTTCTTTATCTTGGACTGAAGAATTAGCTCGTTATTTTATGGTATGGTTTGCTTATATTGGTATGGCTTTAGCTTTCAAAGATGAAAGCCATGTCAGTGTAACCTTTATTGTTTCTAAATTTCCTTTATATCTTCGCCATATTACTAAATTAATTGTATACGCCTTGGTTTTATGTTTTTTAGTAGTTCTTTTCGTCCAATCAATTAGTCTATTAAAAATTGTAAGTATCCAAACATCACCTTCTGTACAGATACCTATGATATATCCATATTTTTCTGTAACTGTTGGAGCATTATTAATGATGATTGAGGTTATTAAATTAATGTATATTTTTTTAAAAGATATTAAGAAATAAATTTTATATTTTGTAAAAAAATATTATATGCATATATTTTAAACAGAAAGAAAGGTAAATAGAAAGAAAATGCAAATAGGAATTTTAGTTTTTGTAATTAGTTTAATTATTGGAGTGCCTATTGCGTTTTGTCTTGGGTTGTCTGCTTTAACATCCTTAATATTTATAAAAAATATACCTCTGGTGGTTATTGCTCAAAAAATGTTTACTGGTATAGATGTTTTTCCATTTATGGCTGTCCCCTTTTTTATATTAGCAGGAGATTTAATGAATCGATCTGGAATAACTAAAAGATTAGTGACTTTTTCAGATGTTTTAGTAGGACATATAAAAGGTGGTTTAGCTAATATTAATATTGTTTCAAGTATGTTTTTTGCTGGCATAACTGGCTCAGCTGTAGCTGATACTTCGGCAATTGGATCGATGATGATACCTGCCATGACAGAAAAAGGATTTGATGTAGATTTTAGCGCAGCCGTTACTGCGTCATCTTCTGTCATTGGACCTATTATTCCACCTAGTATACCAATGGTAATTTATGCCTTATTGAGCGGTTCATCAGTGGGGGCATTATTTTTAGCAGGAGTATTCCCAGGAATATTATTAGGTATATTTTTAATGCTTGTTTCTTACGTAATTTCGAGTAAAAGGAATTATCCTAGAAGAGTTAGAAAAATGCAAATTAAAGAAATTTTAATACATTGTTTAAATGCAATAATTCCATTAATTATGCCCGTTATTATTTTAGGAGGAATTCTGTCAGGGGTATTTACTGCAACAGAAGCATCTGGTGTAGCTGTTGTTTACTCATTGATAATTGGTTTTTTTGTATATCGCAATTTAAAATTAATAGATCTGAAAGAGATATTTATTTCTACCGCAAAGACTACTGGTATGGTATTTTTAGTTATTGCTTGTGCAAACATGTTTAATTGGGTAATATCTATTGAACGCATACCACAGTTAATAGAAGCATTTTTTATTGCTTATATTGGTAATCAATTTTTATTCTTATTAGTTATAAATATTATGTTTTTAATTTTAGGATGTTTTATGGAAGGTACTGCTGCAATGATTATTACTGTACCTATTTTTTTGCCAATTGCAGAAACATTTGGAGTAAATCCGATAATGTTTGGAGCCATTGTGGTGTTAAACTTGATGATAGGCCTTATTACTCCTCCTGTTGGATTATGTTTATATGTAGCTTGCGGAATTTCTAATATTTCATTAGAAAGAATTTCTAAAGCAGTTATACCTTTTTTAATAGTTGAGATTATAGTGCTTTTTATAGTAACATATTGTCCACCCGTAACATTATGGTTACCTAAAATTGCTGGTTATTTGTAATTAGTATTTATTTTATTTTTATAGGGGAGAGTGATATAAATTATGAAAGCACTAGTTAAATATAATGAAAAAGCTGGTTCTTTCGAGGTAAGAGAGGTAGATATTCCCAAGCTTAAGAAGGGAGAGGTTTTAATTCAAATTAAAGCAACCGCCATGTGTGGTACAGATATATCTATTCTATATAATAAATATAAAGGACGGAAACCTGTACCTATACCGCTGATAGTAGGACATGAAGGTGCTGGAGTTATAGCCGACATTGGCAAAGATGTAAAATCTTTAACTGTCAGTGATAGAGTTGGATTTGAACCTTTGCGTGGTTGTGGAAAATGCATTAATTGCAAGTTTGGAGATAAAAATTTATGCCATGATTGGGAGCATTTAGGAATTACTTATAACGGAACCTTTGCTGAGTACGTGATTGTTCCAGAAGATTCGGTTCATAAATTACCCAAAAACGTTTCTTTTACAAATGCTTCTTGTTTAGAACCTATTGGATTAACAGCAAGATCGTTAGAACATGTAAAACCTATACTAGGAGATACCGCAGCAATAATTGGGCCAGGTAAAATTGGCCTCTTTCATCTGCAAGCTTTAAAAGCATCGGGGGTTTCAGAAATTTTTGTTATAGGTCTTGATAAAGATAAAAATAGATTTGATATTGCTAAAAAATTAGGAACTGATTTTATAATAAATGGAAGCAAAGAAGATCCAATTGAAAAAATAAAGGACCTAACCAAAGGTCGAGGAGTAGATATTGTAATAGAGACTGCTAATTCTCCAAAATGTTTTACTATGGCTATTAATTTGACTGCTGCAAGAGGTCGCATATCTACATTTGGGCTTTATCCAGAAGCTACGATTTCACCAATAACTTTGCTCAGACAAGGAATAACTGTTTACGGAGATGTTGCAATTTTAACTAAGCATTTTATTCGTGCTTTGCGTTGGGTAGAGTGTAAAAAAGTTTTGGCTGAACCTGTTATTACAAAGAGTTTTTCATTAGAACAAGCCAAAGAGGCTATTGATGTATTCAAAGAAGGTAGAGAGGGTGCAATAATTTTCGAAAATTAATTTTTCCTACCTATTAAAAGAATAATAATATATTTTTTAAGATAAAAACTAATGTTTTGAAGTAAATATAATCTTAAATTTTTTAAATGTTTTTAAAGCTATAAAAATTTCCCCATCTATATCTTCCCTTTTTTTATTTTTAATATTCTTGCTACATGTAAGCGATTATATCCAGCAAGAGCAGTAAATCCATTTAAAAATAACCTTTCATTGTTAAATAACCTTTACCCTTAAACATAGAGAAGATTAGGTAATAACTAAAATAACTTAAGGCATTTTTTAATAAGAGAGACATTTGGTTTATTGAGAATTTACTCTGTTTATGCTATAATTTAATTGCAATATGAGGAAAAATTATGAGCTTTGCCAATAAAGATGAAGTAAAAAATGTAGCTGT
>JAHLWT010000204.1 GCA_019057775.1 Promethearchaeota archaeon | reverse complement strand
TGAAATTTAATATTGAATTAGAAAATCAAGAATGGAGTGTTGCATAAAAAGAGAACCCTACTGTATAACAGGCGGTATACAAATAGATCGCTTATTACAAAAAAATCAATAGATACTAAAAACCCAGCATCCCCGCCCGAACGACTGGCGTCGTCCAGTTGGGCGGGCAGCACCCAGCACCCCAGTGAAATATGCTCCTCCGTCGCATTTCACGGGGCAGGCCCAGTACCCAGTCCCGAAAAAACAGAAATCTTCGATTTCATATTTTTTCGAGGATCCTCGAAAATTAACGCAAATCGCAGATTTGCTAATTTTCGGGATACCCAGCCCCTATGTATTTCAAACTTCAGAAAAACCTTAAAAAAGTGACTCAAATTCAAGAAAACACAGTGCTCTTTGCCCTACGCTCTTTGCTCTTCGCCCTCAGCTCTATGCTCTTCGCTCTTTGCTCCTTACTTCCTAAACCACATTAATGTTCATCGAATCCAACAACCGCTCCATCGCCAAAACCCTCTCCTGGAGGTTTTGGGCGACTTTAACCACGGCTGCCCTGGTATTTCTTTTTGTGGGAGAAATAAAGATTGCATTATCAATCGGAGCGATTGAGGTAATTTTAAAAATGGCATTATATTTTTTTCATGAAAGGGCATGGAACAAGATCAGATACGGAAAAAAAGAAATAAAGCCGGCGGTTTTGTGGTTTACCGGGTTGCCGGCGGCAGGAAAAACTACCTTAGCCTTGGCGGTTTTTAAAGAACTTGAAAGAAAGGGACTAAAAGTTGAACATCTCGATGGAGATAATATTCGTAATATTTTCCCCAAGACCGGATTTTCGAAGGAGGAAAGAGACAGGCATATAAAACGTGTTGGTTTTCTTGCCAGCAAGCTGGAGAAGAACAGGGTTTTTGTAATCGCCTCATTTATTTCACCTTACAGAGAAGTAAGAGATTTTATACGGAATGAATTATGCAATAATTTTATTGAAATTCATGTTGCTACACCCCTGAATGTGTGTGAACAAAGAGATCCCAAAGGTTTGTACGCAAAAGCGAGAAAAAAAGAAATCACAAACTTTACAGGAATTGACGACCCTTACGAAGAACCCACAAACCCCGAACTAAGTATCGACACAACAAATTTATCAGTTCAGGAAGCTGTAAAAAAAATATTAAAATTAATTTGAAGATTTTTACTTTATGTTGTAATAACTACCAATTAACTACTAATAACTTAATTATGATAATTCAAACCTCGTCCTTCCAAAAGCCCCACGCCCCATACGCACAACCAATAAAACATACAATACCGGTTAAAATATTAAACAGTATTTTGGGAACTTTTAAACATCTTTTAATACAAATAAAATGTACAAAATAGACGCTAGTATTAAAGAACCCAAATTACTTAAAGTGCAAAGCATCTCGGATGACAGGGGTTTGCTGCGACCAATCACAGATGATATTGATCACGATCTTTTCCACAGATGCTATATTGTGGAAGATTACGGCAGGTTTGTGATCAGGGGATTGCATTATCATAAAGAAGAAATTAAAATTTTTACAATAGTTTGCGGTGCAGCAAAATTTATAACAATGAAATTACCTGAAAAGCTTGCTGACCGGAATAATGAAAAAGAGATTAAAGAATACCTAAGGCAAAATACAGATGCGGTGAAATCATGGGTCCTGAGTTCACGCCATCATGGTGTATTGATCATTCCGGCTTACTATGCTAACGGATGGATGAGCCTGGAAGATCATACTATTCTTGTTTCATTAGGTAATTTGCGCTTTGAAAAAGCTAAAGATGATGATATAAGAATCAATCCATATATTATTGGTGAAGACCACTGGAAAGTAATAGGAAGATAAATCAAAAAACGAAATTCATTCAAATATGAAGGTATTAGTAACAGGCGGCGCCGGTTATGTGGGGACAACACTGGTTCCACAACTTCTGGCAGAAGGATATAAAGTAACCATCTTTGATAATTTGATGTTTGGAGGCGATTACATTATGCCTTTTTTCAGAAATCCGAAATTCAGTTTTGTAAAAGGAGATGTACGGGACTTAAACACCCTGAAAAAAGAAATCAAAAAAGCAGATATAATTATTCATCTGGCTGCTATTGTTGGTTACCCGGCTTGCAGGAAAGATCCTGAGTTGGCAAAAGCGGTAAATATTAACGGAACCAAAAATCTTATTAAAGCCACAAGTAAAGATCAGCTAATTTTATTTGGATCTACCGGTTCAAATTATGGTGCGGTTGAAGATATTTGCACCGAAGAAACACCATTAAATCCACTAAGCTTGTATGGCCAGACCAAAACGTTGGCAGAAAAAATGCTCTTGGAGGAAAGGACAACGATTGCCTGGCGGTTTGCAACCGCATTTGGTGTTTCTGCCCGCCTCAGGCTGGACCTTTTGATCAATGACTTCACCTATAAAGCAATTACTCAGGGGTATATTGTTATTTATGAAAAACATTTTATGCGGACTTTCATTCATGTACATGACATGGGACGTGCTTTCCTTTTCGGCATTGAAAATCAGGATCAAATGAAAAACAATGTCTTTAATATAGGATCTGAAAAAATGAACTACAGTAAAGAACAAATTTGTGAAATGATAAAAGAAAGAACAGGAGTCTATATACATTATGCTGATATTGAGGAAGATGTTGACAAACGAAATTACATTGTCAGTTATAATAAAATAAAACGGTTGGGTTATACAACAACGATCAGTGTGGAAGATGGAATTGACGAATTAATACGGGCACTGCAGGCAATTGAATATAAAACACCTTATACAAACATATAACACATTAAAGATCAACCATGCATTTGAATGATAAAAATCTCGAAATAAAAATGCAATTAAATATATATAAAGTATGGGTTTGAATGCTGAATTCTTTTTAATGAGTGAAACGGCTAAAGTCTTCTTTGAGAACGGGAAATTGAAAAAAGAGTTCACTTTGTTTTTGGATAAATGTCCCGTTTGTGGAGGAAGAAGTTTTAAGCATTTGTTTAAACATGATAACTTTTACTATTATAAATGTAAGAATTGTACGTTTGTATTTGTAAATCCAAGACTAAATGATAAAGGATGTGATTTTTGGTATAATAGCGATTATTATGATGCTGCTCTTGAAACGGAATATTTTATAAATCGTCAAAAGGATCTTTATTATTCTGTTTCGCTAAATAAAAAGCATTTTGAGAAAACCTCTAATATTTTAGAAAAAGCAAGGTTTAAAAAAGATATTTCAATAATTGATCTGGGATGTGGGGGAGGATCCTTTCTTGCTTATTTGAAAGATAAATTAGGCTTTCAAAATTTAATGGGAGTTGATTTAAATTTAAAAGCAGTAGATTTTGCTGTAAAATACAGAAAATTAAATGTACAAAAAATTGACGCAAATCATCTGAGCAAAGAACAAAAATTCGATTTGGTAATTAGTACCGAGAATATTGAACATGTTAATGATATAAATGGATATATTTCAACTGTTAGTAGCTTAACTAAAAATAATGGCTATCTAATATTGACGACACCTCATAATGATAAATGGGCAACAACCCTTTATGGAATTCATGGAGATCATTATTGCGCCCCGAATCATTTGAATTATTTTAATATAAAATCACTTTCGCTCTTACTTAAAAAATATAGTTATGAAATAATAGATGTTTTTATTGATGATACTTCAGCTCGATTCGATTTATATACATTTATAAAATCTAAATTTATTACAAAAGATCAGGTTACTTGTTTCCCTCCTTATGAAGCTTATTTCAGTAAGCCAATCTTTAAGTTTAACAGGAATAGAAATAAAAATGTCGCCATCAGGTTTTTGTCTTTAAACACAGATTTGTCCAATCAAAAAACGATAGATAATAAGAAAGGCGGGCTAATAAAAACAATGAATTTTTTTTTAAGACGCTTATCGTGGAAGTTAAATTTTAGATTTAAAACTCATATTATTTTATTAGCTCAGAAAAATACGAATTAACTCAAGTTGCCAGTTACTTGTTCCTGATTTCTGGTTAATGCTTTATAAATCAATTATTTATTATATCATTTTCTGTTTTTATTCAAAAATTGATCATTTTATTAAATAATTAATTTTCAATAAACAAGCAATCAGTAACTTGCAACTTAGGTTAAATAATGTTCAAGGAGAAAATAATGATTAAAAGAAAGATCAAAGAACAATTTTCGAATACTTTACTGCTTCATATTCTTATGTATATTTATCATCTATCAGCTAAAATTACTGATCTTATTATTATTCCTTTTACATTATTAAGTTCGTTTTGGTTAAGATTCTGCAGAAAAACATCCTTTTCTTTTTCGCCTGTCACAAAAAAGATACTTTTTAAAATAGGCATTTTCCCTATTAGAGATCACTATCATGAACCCTTGTTTAATCCAATTTATTTAAGAAAGTCTTTACGTGAAGATCGCTTTATTCCTGGAATTGATTTAAATATCGATGAACAACTGGAGCTTTTGAATAGATTTTCATTTAATAAAGAACTTTTATCTTTCCCAAGAACAAGAACGAAAAATAATCTGGAATTTAGTTACGATTATGGTGCTTATCCATCGGGTGATTCAGAGATTTGGTATAGTATAATACGCTTTTTCAGACCTAAAAAAATTATAGAAATAGGTTGTGGCTCGTCAACATTGATGGCATTAAATGCAATTAACAAGAATAAGAAAGAGAATCTAAATTACAATTGCAACTATACTTGCATAGAACCCTATGAACAACCCTGGTTAGAAAAAACAGGTGTAAAAGTAATTAGAAAAAAAGTCGAAGAATTATCTCTAAATATTTTTAGGAAATTAGAGAACAATGATATACTTTTTATTGATTCTTCTCATATAATCAGACCGCAAGGTGATGTTCTGTATGAAATATTGGAAATATTACCATCATTGAACAGTGGAGTCATGGTTCACTTTCATGATATTTGCACTCCAAAAGATTATTTTGATGAATGGATTTATAAGGTAAATATTTTTTGGAATGAGCAATATCTGTTAGAGGCTTTTCTCTCATTTAATAAAGAATTCAAGATAATTTTGGCAACAAATTATTTGTTTCATCATCATTATGAATTGTTCATTTCAAAATGTCCGATTTTACAGATAGGTAGAGATAAGAAACCGGAGAGAGAAACTGGTTCTTTCTGGATAAAAAAAATGTAATTCATAAATAATAAGGTAAATCTTATATTTTTTTTAATTAAAAATGGATATAAATGCCAAGAAACGATAAATATTTAGCAATAAATGGTGGTAAACCAGTAAGTAAAGAACCGGTTTTTATTCATAAACCCTATTTGGATGAAAATGATTTCAGTGCAGTTGAAGAAACGGTTCGATCAACGTTTATTTCCGGCAATGGGCCTAAATGCATGGAATTTGAAAGAAAATTAGCAGAGTATCTGGGAGTGAAACATGTTCTTTTTACCAATTCGTGTACAACCGCCTTGGATTTAGCGTTTAAGGTAAAAGAATTTCCTGCCGACAGTGAAGTGATCATCCCGAATTTTACTTATACCTCAACGGCACTAGGTCCTTTGCTTAATAATTTAAAGATCCGTCTGTTGGATGTGGATCCGGAAAACGGAAATATTGACATTGAAAAAATTGAATCTGCAATTAATAATAAGACGGTTGCTATAATTCCGGTTGATTATGCAGGAAATCCTGCCGATATGGATGCTGTTAATAATATCGCCAAAAAACATAATTTATATGTTGTACATGATGCGGCACAATCAATTGGCTCTTTATATAAAGGAAAAAAGACAGGAACCCTGGCTGATGTTTCTACCTTCAGCTTTCATGGAACAAAAAACCTGACAACAGGAGAAGGTGGGGCATTAGTAACAAATAATAACAGTATTGCAGAACGTGTCAAATTTATGCGTGAAAAGGGAACAGACAAGCAGTCATTTCTGATTGATAATAAAAGTAAAGGGTTTTATGAATATGTGGATTTGGGAAGTTCCTTTGTCCAATCAAACTTATTGGGCGCACTGGGAATTTCTCAATTAGAGAAGATAAATTGGATGAATAAAGAACGGGAGAAAATTGCTTTGTTTTATATTGAAAATCTAAAAGATTTATCAAACATTAAGTTCTTAAAAATCACGGAAGGTGCTAAAACCAACTGGCATTTGTTTGGCATATTGGTGCTGGCTGAGCACAGGTACTGGATCATGGATGCGATCCGTGCTGAAGGTGTGATGGCCAACGTACACTATACTCCTTTGCACAGAAATAAGTTTTACCAGGGACTCGCTACCGATGAAGAGATGAAAGGCTCTATGCAGTTCTTTAACAGATTACTGCGTCTTCCGATTTACCCTTCCTTAACACAACAAGAGAGAGAATGTGTTGTTGAAGCAGTTCGTAAAGTGTTAAATAAAATTTAATTCCAAATTAGCATAACTATGAAAAATATTAAATCCAATAGTGATGTTGACTGGGGTAAATGTTATGATTTTTATGAAATTGAATATAGGGATAATTACAGAACGATTTCAAAACCTCAAAATGAGAGTCATTTTGAAACATTGAAGACTCGGGCAAAAAAGTATTTAAAGAGAGATAATATATTCTGTGAAATTGGATTTAGTGCAGGTTTAACATTAAGATATGCCACTGAAATTTTTGGCCAAGTATATGGTCTGGACATTGCAAAAAAAAATGTTGAGTATACACAAAAGGAGCTTAAAGATGAAGGAATTAAAAATGTTAAGCTATTTCACTCTGATTTAATGAAAAAAGATGAAAGATTTGAAGGTAAATTTGATGTTATTTCATTTATACATGGATTAGAACATTTCACTAATGAGAATTACAAAGTGATTTTGGATAATATTAAGTATTATCTGAAGAAAGATGGAATTTTCACTGGTGCGCTACCATATAAAAATATTTATAAGTACAGAATGTGCCCAAATTGTGAGCATGTATTTGAAATTGATGGGCATCTTTCAAGTCATGATTTAGAGTCAATGAATGATATTTTTGTAAAAAATGGATTTCAGGTTATTTATTTAAATAACTTCAATTTAAAGTATTATCTAAGCAACAGTAATTTTTTTTGGAAGGTTTTAAAATTTTTATATCATATACTAAAAAAGCCAACTATAATACTCCCCAAAATTAGTACCACTGGTTAAGGTGAAAAAAAACATTAATTTTAACCAGTAATTATGAAAGCAA
>JAHLWT010000203.1 GCA_019057775.1 Promethearchaeota archaeon | reverse complement strand
ATTAAGTGATCTTACAGAGCCAAAACAAGAAGCCAACTCAGATAACATATCATTTCTTAAATTAAGGTTTTCCAGTGAGTGAAGTGAGCCAATTGATGCCGGAATTACTCTTAATCTATTTGATTTTAAAGTCAAGTTTTTGATTAAAGGGAGTTCATTAAACTCTGGAAGTTTTATTATTTTGTTGTAACTAAAATCTATATGTTCTATTGATTCACTAATTAATTTTGGTATTTTACTTAGATGATTAAATCTTAAATCCAATTTTCTAATGTTTTTTACAGATAAAATTAGCCCAACAAAATTGTCTAGTTTTTGTATTTTTGGATCAAAACTTTCAACATTTGATAAATCTAACTCCGTAATCAATGCAGCATCATCTAATTTATAATTTATAACCCCAAATTCAGAGGTTAGGGTTGAAAGAAGATAATAATTAATAAGAATTTCTGCAAGCTCTTTACTTGGAAGATCTGTTCTTATTTTTGATGTAATTATGTTTTTAAGATTGAATTTATGGCTCTTTTTTAGAAGAAAATTTAATTTTTTTATTAATAATGATTTAGACTCCTTATTATCAATTTCTGCTAAAGTTAAAAGCCCAATAATTAAACACTTTAATGATATCTCGTGTTCAAGTAACCAAGAAAGCGGAGTTAAAATTTTATCTTTATAATTTTTTTTTAGGATTTCACAGGTTAAAACTCTTATATCTTCATTTAAATCAGACACTAATAAATGTTCCAAAAATTTGTAAGTCTTCTCATCACTCGTATGGAATTTACTAAGAATCTTAATGCTCTCTATTCGAGTTTCAATATTTTCTACATTTTCGATTAAAATGAGTAATAAATCGATTGCTGAATCCTTATCTAGCTCTTTTCTTTTGTAATCTTTATATATTGCTTTAGGAGTTGAGGGCATCTTTCTGTTGATTTAAATTCTTTCGATCATCATTCCACCTAATCTAATAGGTCCACCTGTAGCATTATATATCTTTTCTGCTCTTCTTAACTTTGATTCACTATGGGAATATACTCTAAAAACTATTTCTCCCTCTTTTATTTTTGCTCCTTGTTTCTTTATAATCTCTACGCCAGAACTCTTTGATGAAGGACAACCTGATGCTTTCGCTATCTGGTTGATTAATGAATTATTCACTTCAACAATATATCCATCTTTTTTAGCAAAATATTCCTTCATAAAGGGTCCTATTTTGATGTCTTCTGGAGTTATATTGGGATCTCCTCCTTGAGCTTCTATTATTTGTTTCATTTTATCATAAGCATTTCCAGATTTCAAAATTTGTTTTGCTAATTTTTGGCCTTCACCTTTCTGTGCTTTTCCTCCCATTTCTAAAAGAATCCCTGCTAAATCTGTAGATTTTTCGACTACTGAATTAGGACCTGCTGAATAATCTTTTAATAATATTAACGCCTCTCTAGCTTCCAATGCTGGTCCAACAGCATGCCCAATTGGTTGATGAGCTAATGTTAATGCGCATTCTGCCTCGATTCCTACATTAGCTGCAATTTCTTTAAACAAGTAGGCAAATTGTTTTCCCTTATCAGGAGTAGGAAATTTAGTCCCTTGTCCAACTGGTATATCTAAAACAAGTTTTTTAACTCCTAATGAAAGTTTTTTAGTTAAAATTGAAGGAATCATAAGTCCAACTGGATCCATATGTAGAGGGCGTTCAATTTCAATCAAGATATTATCTGCTGGAGCCGTTTCAAGAGCTCCACCCCAAATTATACATGCATTATGAGTTGAAACAATTTCTTTTAATTTTTCGGGTGTGAATGAAACAGGAGCTAAAACTTCCATGGAATCGGCTGTTCCTGAAGGTGAAGTTATTGCTCTTGTCGATGATTTCGGGATCGTTAAACCAGCCGCTGCAATAATAGGTACAATAATAAGAGATACTTTATTGCCTGGAACTCCGCCTGTAGAATGCTTATCATACACTTCCATTCCGAAATAAAATATTTCTCCACTTCGAGCCTCTGCTAAAGTCAATGCTGTCATCTCTACATTGTCCATACCATTAATAGATACTCCTGTTATAAATGCTGCTAAATCTATTCGTGATAAGGAACCAGAAACGGCATCAGATATGATGCTATTTATTTCTTCACTTGATAATTTGTTTCCCTTAATTTTTTTCTGAATGAATTTAAATGAATCTGGAGGATCGGCAGGTTTCACTGAGATAATCATCCCATCTTTAAGATCTCTCTTTTCACGTAAAATATTAAGAAATATTCCAATCTCGCCAGGTTTAACAATAGTACCAAGATAATCAATCTGAATTATCGCACCCCAAAACTTATTCTCAATAAATTTTGTTTCGGGATTTTTTAGAATAACACGTTCTCCTGCTTTTTGTCCTAATTCTTGAGCATTTTTAATATTTAAAACTATAGATTTAGTATTTCCCGTTTCAAAATCTATTTTCTTTACTAATAATTTCATAATATGCTATTTCCTTTTATTAAAAGATAGAGATATATAAAACAAAATTTGATTATAATTTTATTGAAAAAGGGAACTCATTAAATTCTTCAATGTTGTTTTGATCAGGATCATTAAATCTTGTTTTTATTTTAAAAATGTAATCACCAGCTTCCAAAGGCTTAAGGTTTATTTCCCATTTCATATTTTCATTTGATTTAAGAGAGTATATTTGCTTTTTTAGAGTTCCCCTCATTACTTTAATTTGTTCTGGGAATTCTACTTCTAAGTTTAGATCTAAAGCTTCACCTTCACTTTTATTTTCTACTAAAATTTCTAAAGGAAAAGATTGCCCAATAAGAGGAGGTCTCAGATTTTTAATTGATATATTCAATGAGGGAAGGGGAGATTTTAAAATAGGTACAATTATATCAGTAATTTCATAAAGAAAGATTAAATGTCCGTCTAAATCTGAATTTAGTTTAAACGGCCCAATAAATGACTGATCCATCTGGAAATGTGGTTTAATTAAGAATTCTAATTTTTGAGTCTGACCTGGTTTTATAACAACCGGTAATTCTGGTTTTTTATGAGAAGTGAAGTTATCGGATAGAGCTAATCCAATTTTAGAAATTCTTAATTCTTTCAATTCATAATTAAAGAATGGATTTTTAAGAATACCTAAGAGGGGTTTTGAATCAATGACTAGCTTGAGATTTATCATTTCATTGGTAGTATATTCATTTTTATCAAGACTTACAGTAGTTTTTAAAGATATATTTGTTTTAACAATTACTAATGCGTGTTTTGCTAAAATCGTTTCTCCTTCACGAAATTTGATATCATTAAATTCTCTTTCAATTTTATCTAAATAGTTCTCTTTTTTATCTTTTAATGCAATAGTGATGTCCTTTATTAACCGGATTAATGGGTTTTCTTTAAAATAAGCATCATCTACATAACTTCTAATTTTTTTAATTAAGTTTATCCCTTCTTCATGTTTTCCGTTTACAAATGAGCATAAATATGATAAACATGAAAATAAAATGTAATTGAAATTCCGCTCTGTATTATTCCGTATGCTAGGTACATATTCTAGAGCATCTAAATAAAATTCATTAGCTTCATTAAAATTAAGTTCAAAAAGAGAGGCATTTCCCGCATTTCTTAAAGCATCTAATCCAATCAAAAATTTTTCCTCATTCATTATACATTTAGCAGCATTAAAAAAACAATCTTTAGCAACTTCAAAATTCTTTAAATTTAAAAATTCATTTCCAAGAGAATTAAATAATTTTGCGGCTCTTTTATATTGCATTGCCTTATAAAGTTGTTCTGCTTTTTTTAATTGCTTCGCAGTATTTTTTCCCATCTTTAGCTCACATAAATTTAAAATTTAATAATAAGATTAAGAATTAATTATAACATAAAAAATTAAGAAAAAGATATAAAATTTTAAAAAAAATATTAAATATAAACCCGAAACCTTTGCAAGGTAAGTCACTACTCAACTAACATTTTTTTGAATAGTTCATTCTATTCGGTTTGTTTCTGTTTATTGATTTTTGAATCCGATGCTTCTTTTTTTGAAGAGTTCGAATTCTTAAGAGGATTACTGCCCAACGTTTGGATTTTTTCTGAAATACGAGTAACTTCATTTTGAAACTTTTGTCCCTCAGCTGCACTGCAATGAAACAGCTGAATCCTTTCTGGTGATATTCCCACAGTTTTTAAGATTTCCTTTGTGTATATAACATTTTTCTCAGCAACTAAATTGCCTGTTTCATAATCGCATTCGCCACTATATCAGGCACCAATAGCAACACCATCAGCTCCTTTACCTATTGCTCTCATCATTAAAGAAGGAGTAACTCTTCCAGAGCAGTTAATTCTAACTGGTCTAAGAGTAGCTGGGTATTGAGCTCTAATTGTCCCTGCCATATCTCCTGCTCCGTAACCTCATTTCCAGCAAAGAAATGCTAAAATTTTAATATCTCCATACGATATACTTGTCATGATTCTTAACCTCTCTAAATCTCCTCCAATATTGCATCAATTTGTCTTTCATATTGAGGCTCTCTATAATATCTGAGGGTAATTGATTCTGATGAACAATTAGCCAAGCACGCTCCGCAACCTCTACATAGTATCTCATTAACTTCTGCTCCATCATCTTTTAAAGTAATTGCATTATATGGACAATTGAGTTCACATAAACCGCATTTGGCACACCGTTCTTTTTCAACCGTAGCCCGTATCAATAGAATTCTATATTTATCTTTTCCCATTAATCTAGCTAATGATGACGCTGCTGCCCTGCCATGAGCTATTGATTCAACAATCGATTTTGGACCTTGAGCAACACCAGCTAAAACGATTCCAGGTATTTTCGTGTCTATTGGGTTAAGTCTCGCATGGAATTCTTTAAAAAATCCATCTTGACTATTTTCTAATTTTAGTATTTTTTGAATTTTTCCAACGCCTTTCGCAGGAACCATCGCAGCAGATAAGATGACTAAATCATATTCAAGTTCTCTTAATCCCGCTGAACTTAAAGTATTCTGCATTACGATTTTAAGATTTCGAGTCTCAGGATCTTCTTTTATTCTGGAAACATTTGTTCTAATGTATTTAATACCCTCATTTCTCGAAGCTGTAAAATACTCTTCATAATCTTTACCAGCAGCTCGCATATCCATATAGGCAACAGTAATATCTGTATCTGGAGAATGTTGCTTTATCAATTTACTATTTTTTATAGTAATCATACAGCAAACACCCGAGCTACAATAAGTATTCATATTTAAGTCTCTTGATCCCACGCACTGAATAAATAAGATTCTTTTTGGTTCCTTCCCATCTGAAGGTCGGAAAAGATGTCCTACTGTTGGACCATTTGGAGCTAACATTCTTTCAAGTTTCAGTTGAGTTATGACATTGGGATACAGATTGTAGCCTAAATATCCTGTTGGTGGTTCGAATTCATCCCAACCTGTAGCAACTGCGATAGATCCTACTTCTATTTCTAGGATCTCATCTTCTTGATCAAAATCTATAGCATCTACTTCACAAGCACCTTTACATAACTCACATTTTATACATCTGTCCATATCAATTTGAGCTAAGGAGGGAACTGCTTGAGCAAATGAAGAATAAATAGCTCTTCTTGAATCCATTCCTTCGTTGAATTCATTGTATCCATAAGCTGGGCAAACTTCCCAGCAAGCACCACAGCCGTTACAGTCTTTATTAACATACCGAGCTCTCTTCCTGATCTTTACCTTGAAATTTCCAACAAAACCAGTAACTTCTTCAACTTCACTATATGTATGTAAGGTGAATCCTTCAGTTCTTGCTGATTGAAGCATAACTGGTCCTAATATTCAGATACTACAATCATCCGTGGGGAAAGTTCTATCTAACATTGCCATTTTTCCTCCTATAGTAGGCCTCTTTTCTACTAAGTGCACTTCAAAGCCCTCTTCAGCCAAATCAATTCCTGCTGATAATCCTGCTACGCCACCACCAATTATTAAAGCCTTCTTCGTAATATCAACTTCTTTTATGAGTATTTTTTCTAAAACTGCGGCTCTAGCTACGGCAGATCGAAGGACATCTTCAGCAACCTTCTGAGCGCCTTTCTTGTCTTGTCTATGTACAAAACTAGCATGCTCGCGTATATTACAAAACTCCAGAAAGGACGAGTCAAGATCCATAGATTCAAGAACGCTCTTAAACACGGGTTCATGAGTCTTAGGCGTACATGCTGCTACTACTAATCTATTCGCGTTGCTTTCTACCATCTTCTCCTTGATAAATTCTGCCCCTGGTTCGGTTCAAAGACTAATATAATCTATAGCCTCTACCACATTCGGAAGAGTTTTGGCATATTCACTAAGAGCTTCGGTATCAATAATCTCTGCAATATTGAGTCCTCAACGACAGACATATACAGCAATCCTTGGAATTTCTTCGTCGTTTTGAATAACTTCTTTCTCAGTTTCTACCATTGCATGTTTTACCTTTTTAACTTTTTTACTTCCTCCAATTATAAAAATTTGATATATTGCAAATTTAAATGATTAATTCTAATTAAATAAATTTAAATCAAAAACCTTTCTTATATCTTTTATAACCAATCTATTAAAATATAATTAATAAACAATTTTTGTTTCTAAAAACTAAACTTTTACAAGATTAGGTGATACAATTGTTCTTTCTTACTAGCACTGAACTTGAACAATATATGCCATTCATTATGGTAGGTGTATTATTACTAGTGGGAGTTCTTATTTTTGCGATAGCATTAGCTATAACTAAAGCAGAAGTTAAAACAAATGCGAAATGGGTATTTGGGTCATTCTTCTTGCAAGTATCGGTAATCTTTTTTATAAGTGTACCGCTAATGTTAAGTGGCATAACAGGAGACCTCGATAATGAGGGAATAGATAGGGGATTGATTGCTGCGGTTATTATATTTTCTGCATTTATTGATGTCAATGTAATCAATGTAATTCACAAGCTAGGAATTAAAAAATCAACAGTTGTCGTTCTTCTTATTATTATTCCAATTTCAGGTGCGATGTATCTTTTAGGAGATAATATGGACAAACTTATTAGTTTACTATAAAATTTTAACTAAATTCCAATTTCTTTATTAATTTTCATATTCATATCGAGTATTTCGTCCCTAGATGCTTTTCCAAATTTCTCGGGGGCATAATTTTTAGTTTTATTATAAGCATAAATTATTCCCCTTGATGAATTCACTATTGCGCCAAGACCATTGTTAAAAAATCCGTGTTTTATGTCTTTTGCTTGAGCTCCTTGGGCGCCATAACCGGGAAGCAAAATCATTGAACTTTTTATTATTTCTCTGATATTTTTCAACTCTTGGGGATAAGTTGCTCCAACTACGGCTCCAAGATTCGTAAAACCAGAAATTTTTTGCAGATGTAAGTTCCAGTCTCGAATTAATTCAGCGAGGTGTATATAATTCCTCTTCAGAATTACATTTTTAATTTTTGTTTCAGTTATTCCTGTTGAAATATTGTTAAGTTTCACACTAAATAAATCCTGGAATTCACTGCTGCTTGGATTTGAAGTTTTCACTAATACAAATATTCCTTTTTCTTTAAATTTCAGAAAGGGTTTTACTCCATCAAAACCAAGATACGCATTTATAGTGCATGCATCGGCATTGTAATTTTTGAACATAGAATGAGCATAAGCCTCGGATGTAGAACCAATATCATTCCTTTTTGAATCTAAAATAACAAGTAAATCATTTTTATGAGCATATTTTATTGTTTCTTTTAACGCCCTCAATGCCTCATATCTTTCATAAAAAGCGATTTGAGGTTTTATCACAGGGATTAAATCATGGGTGTTTTCAATCAGTTGTTTGTTAAATTCTAATATTATTTTATCTGGTTCTTCCAATTCTTCTATAAGAAATCTTGGGATTTGCCCCTCTTGCTCTAATCGAGGATCAAGTCCCATACAAACAACACTCTTCTTTTCCTTAACTAATTGAATTAACTTTTCAACAAATTGCATTATTTTTCATGAAATTATTATTTATTTGTATTAAAAAAGAGTTTTTAATATAATATTTAAATTATATTAAATCGAGATTAATATTCATTTAATTTATTTTTTCTTCGAGTTTCGAAATTCTTTCTGCTAAATTGTCCATTTTTCTCTTCACATCACTGATGGTTTCTTCTAGTATTAACCGAAATCTCTCATAAATATCCGTTATTCCTTTGTGGCGTGCTTCTTTATCCATTAAATTAATTTCCTGCTTGACATTGAGAATATATTGATATAAATTACCACAAAATTCATTGAAGTTTTCTTTATCAAATTCTAACCCAAGTTCACGAGAAAGATTTATTTCTGCTAAATCTGGCCAATCTATATCACTACCTTTTAATGGGATAACGGGGATAGCAAATTTATCTGCAAGTTGTAATTCATTTGCACAATCCGGGGAATTAAAAACTGACTTTTGCGTACCAATAAATAAGATTAACTGGCATTTTTGCACAGCATCTAACATCCATTCATCAATATTACCCGCAAGATCTTCCTCACAAAAAAAGACTTGCGAGATTTCTTTTTGTTTTACTAGGTAATCTACAAGATCTCTTATGTGATAAGGCTCAAAATCAATAACCGCATGGGAAATAAAAATTCTAATGGTTGCTTTCTTCCTTAAGTATTTTCTGATTAAATCTGGAACTTTTTGTGAAATAACTGTATCCTCAGGATTAAAAGGATTATTGCTTAAATTTAAATCAGTAAGCTCTTTAAGGGCCCATAACTGTGTAGGGATCTCACTTAGCTGATTATTACTGAGATTTAGATTTTTTATTGAAGTCAAATTCACAAAAGAATCAGGTAGAGATTTTAACTTATTATTGGATAAATCAAGAGATTCCAAGTTTTTTAATTCTCCAAAGGATTCTGGTAAAGATTCTATTTGACTACGGGTAACTGTTAAAGATCTTAGAGAATTGAATACTCCAAAATTAGCAGGTAAAAAATTAATTTTGTATTCATTTAATTTCCATTCAACAACTTTTCCATCCTCTACTTTCAAATTAATTGGGTTAGCATAAATACTTGATTTCTCTTTTTCAATATTTTCCTTTTCAAACTCACGTATGATTTCAATTTTTTCTACTGGAAAATTATGACGTGCTTGGAGACTTATTACTCTTGATGCCGTAATTTCACCACCGCTTTCACATATAGTCTTTAATATACCAAGGTTAGTCTCATCCCATTCAAGATTGTTTTTAAATAATTTAAGGGTTTTCAGTTTACTCAATGTCCCTAACCACCCTGGTAGTAAATGTATATCGTTGTATTCTAAATTTAGATAATTAAGATTCTTGAATTCTTTCAGCCACTCAGGCAATACTTTTATTTTACTTCCCTTTAGATTTAATGTTTCTAAATCTTTAAAATTACTGATAAACTCTGGAATTTCGTTATTTCTGTTATAAACAATAGTCAACCCCCTCAGGTGTTTTAAATTGCTCATAGAATTTTCAATCTCTCTTAGAACTGTGTCTGCTAAATTTAATTTAATTAAATCAAGACCAATATAAATTATATTATCTTCCTGAATAGCATAACGATAATCAGAAATATCCATACTGCCATCAAGAAATTTAGAATCAAATTCTTTAAATTCCTTCCCGGTAAGTTTTGAAAGTTCTTTAATTACCTTCATTTTATTTTTATCACTTTAATTAGTTTTTTTCCTAAAATACTTAAAATTTAGGATAGATATTATTCTAATTTGATATTATTTAATAAGTAATTTTGTTTTTTATTTTAGATATTATTCTTATAGTAAATTAGATTAGCTCTTAATTTTATCAAATTGGTCAACAAATAAGGATAATAGAAACGTCCTATAATCCAAATCAAAAAATCCTACTTACCTAGGTAGATTCTTCAATTTCATTAGAAGTTATAAATTTCTTCAATAATTTGTTCTAAATCTACAGTTTTCTGTTCTTCTGAGACCAATTCAATAATATTAAAGATGAAATTAATCATCTAATATCCTTCCTTTCGCGTTTATATATTTTTTAGAAATCAGAGGTTTTCTTTCTAAAAATTAAATCTCCCATTTTAACATTAAATATGCGTTCCATTAAAGAGCATTTAGCTTTAAGTAAATAATAAACCTCTTTGCTTGGAATTTCAATTTTATATAAACTTTCAAAATTACCTTGTCCTTTTGATAAAATAATGCCATCATTTGCATAAAAATATTTCTTAAATTCTTCAGTAGCATTGGATAAGTCTATTCCTGGTGTTGCTTGTGCTTCTATAACTTTTATTATTTCAGTTAAATTAATAAATCTAGCATCTTCTATCGTCGCATCATTTATTATAGGGTTAGATCTAACAGAATAAATAACTTCTAAATTTGGATATAAATTTTTTAGAGTAATTACTAAAATTTTATCAAAAACAATTTCTCCAGCATTATCACCCAGAATTAATATTTGATCTGCTCTTTTGAGGGAATTTTTAAATTTTTGAATGTCATTGATTTTTAAATTCTTAGGAGAAAAATTCTTTATATCATTTATTAAATCAACTTTATGATGTGCACCAAAATCAATAGTGTTGCCAATAGCAGCAATAGCTATAGCTTCGAACAAAGGATCCTCTGATTTTTCAACAAGATCTTTAATTTCTTCATAATATTTCAATGCAAGGCGGTTATATTTTTCCTTTATTAATTTGTAAGGATCTAATTCTCCTAATGCTTCAGCTACAAGTTGGTATGCTTTTTTTCCAATTAAAGGTCCTGGTTTTTTTAAAATATCTGCTTTTGTAAAATACATCATCATTTTTTTCTGAGTTTCAATGATTTTCTTATTTGAAATTGATGGGCTTAGAAGTTTTAAGGCTTTATAAATTTGATCAAGCATGCATCCAATACATTCTGGTTCTAATAACATATTTTATCATTCAATAAAATGGTTTATTTGCTAATAATCTTTAATGAAACCGAATAAGGAATAAAAACTACTACTAGACTAAATTATCTAGTTTGTAATGCAAAATTGACCTTTCTATAAATTTTCAATCTTCTATTTCATCTAAAATTTTAAAGACTTCTTCAATGATATCTTTTAATCCTACTACTTTTTGTTCTTCTGAGACCATATTTTTAATAGTCACTTTTTTTACTTCCATCTCTTTTGGACCAATAATAATTGTTATTGCTACTCCTAAATCGCTTGCCTTCTTTAATTGATTTTTTATATTTTTAAAACTATAGTCTACAATACAAGGAAGATCTTCATCTCGAAGAATTCTCGCAACTTCAAGAGTATAGCCAGAAACAATTTCATTAATTGATGCAATATAAATAGTGTCTGTATAATCCTTTTCACTTATCCACTCGGGAATCAAATTATAAGTTTTCAAGAATAAAGATATCATTAAAACCCCCATACCAAATCCTGTCCCGGTTATTTTTTCATCTGAAAATAATGATAGTAGATCATCATAACGACCTCCTCCAAAAATACTTCGTATATTTTCAGTTCCAGTATCAAATACTTCATAAATAATACCGGTATAATAATCTAGTCCTCTTACTGTTCCAGAAGAGAATGTACAATAATTAGAAATATCTGCCTCCTTAATAAGTCTTTCAAACTTTATTAATTCAAGATATCCTTTAGATTCGTAAAATTCTTCAGGAATGCCATCAAATCTTTTTAATAACTCATCAACACTGTTAGCATCTTTTAATTTTAAGATACCTTGAATAATAACTTCGTTTTCGAATGCTTCAATTATATATTTTTCAAATTCAGCTTCATCCATTTTGCCAGATTTATCTAATATTTTGAATACCAAAGGTAATTTTTCTTCCTTAATCTCAAGTATCACTTTACACAATGAATCCATAAACCGTCGACTATTATAATAGATTTGAAACTGTTCTGAAGCGGCTCCAAATTCAGTGAATATATCCACAATGATGTTAAATATTTCTAGATCAGCATAAAGACTTTCTTCACCTAAGATATCCACGTTCGGCTGTGTAAATTCCCTTCGGCGACCTTTCTGGGGCCTTTCATATCTATAGCATGTAGGTATTGAAAACCATCTAATAGGTTTCTTAAGTTCCTGACTTTTTTTTGCAACCATTCGAGCTAAGGAAGGTGTAAGTTCTGGGATTAATATTAATCTTTCTCCTTTTTTCTTTTCAATAATAAATGATTGGTCATTAACTAATTCATCAGAAGATTTAGCCGCAAAAATTTCAAAAGGTTCTAATTGTGGAGTCTTATATTCTTCATAGCCATATCTCTCTGCAACATCTCGTATTGTATCAATTATCCAATTGGATTCTCTTAAATCTGAAGGATAAAAGTCTTTCATTCCTCTGAGTGGTTCTTTTGAAAATTTCTTGGACATCAAATCACCTGTTTTCTTTACAACTATAATAAAAATTTAAAAAGAATGGAAACAAATAATTTTTTCTATTTAACAATAATATTTTTTTTAATGCTAATATGTTCTTTATTAACATTTTAATGTTTAATTAAAAGATAAAATAAATTTGCCTTTAGAAGCGATTATAATGCCCCAAAATGAAATATATAATAGAATATCAGAATCAATCGTCAATTTAGATGAAGAAAAAGCGATTGAATTAGCAAATCAAGCATTAAATGAAAATTTGGATCTACTTGAAGTTATTGAAAAAGGATATGCTGATGGAATTCGAAGAGTTGGAGAATTGTGGGAAGACGGAGATTATTTTCTGCCAGAGTTAATGATGGGTGCGAAAATTATGCAAAACTGTTTGGATCTCATAACCCCTCATCTTCAGAAAGAAACTAAAAGAATAACACTTGGAACAGTGATTATAGCCACGATTGAGGGAGATATACATTCAATTGGTAAAACTATTGTAGCCACAATGCTTAGAGCTTATGGATTTGAAGTACATGATTTAGGAGCGGATGTTTCAATTGAGAAGATCATTGATAAAGCTATTGAAAAGAACGCGGATATTATTGGTGTTTCAGCGCTTTTAACAACAACTATGATAGGTCAAAAAACATTAATTCAAAAATTAAAAGAAAGAAATTTGGGAGATAAATTTAAAGTTATTTTGGGAGGTGCCCCTGTCACAACATCATGGGTAGAGGAATGTAACGCAGCGGGTTTCGCTGAAAATGCTGTAAAGGCTGTTAGTTTAGTTAAGAAACTTATAGAAAAATAGTTTTCATATATCCGAAGGAATTGATTAAATGTGTCATTTCAAGATTGGTTAAACGATGATTCTAAAGTAATCTTATTTGATGGTGGAATGGGAACTGAGTTAATCAAAAGAGGATTAACAATCGGGAAAATCCCTGATGTACTAAATATTGAACAACCAGAGATTATTTCAGAAATTCATAAATCATATTATGATGCGGGCTCAAACATGTGTCAAACAAATACATTTGGATCAACCCCCCTAAATCTAAAAAGATATGATCTTGATAATCAAATTGAAGAAATTATTAGGAAAGCGTTAATTAATATAAAAAAAGTTTGTCCTCCTGGAAAATTGATTGTTGGAGATATTGGGCCAACAGGAGAATTCAGACCACCTGTAGGAAATGCTACGAGTAAGGATTGGCATGCAAGTTTTACTGCTCAAGCTATGTTATTAGAAAAAGGTGTAGATCTGTTTCATATAGAAACAGTTTCTGATATTGAAGAGATTACAACTGCTATCAAAGCAGTAAGGGAAATTTCTGAAAAACCAATAATCGCTTCAATTACCTATAAAAAGACGAAAAAAGGATTTTTTACTATTATGGGAGATTCTTTAGAGAAATGTATTAAAACTCTTGACAATGAAAATGTAGATGTTGTAGGGGCAAATTGTACTCTTGGATCGAATGATATGTTATTATTGTTAAAAGAAGCAGTTGAGATTACCGATAAACCTCTTTCTGTAAAACCGAATGCTGGACAACCGAGAATTGATGGGACATCTACATTTTATGATCAGCCTGTTGAAGAATTTGTAGATGATATCCGAGAAATGATTAATTTAGGTGCTAAACTCGTAGGAGGGTGTTGCGGTACCTCTCCAGAAACTATTAGAACAATAAGAAAAATTATAGATTCATTTTAAAAATAATAATAAAAGAGAATTAAAATGCCAATTATTAGACCAAAAATTGAAGTATTAGATGATGAACATAAAAGACTAATTCTAGAAGAAGCTAAGAGCATCCTTGAAACTCAAGGAGTCTTTTTTGAAAATCAAGAAGCTATAGAATTACTTGAGAATCAAGGAGTAAATCATGAGGGTCAACGATTCTTTATTCCATCAGATTTGATAAATAAATGCTTAGAGACAACTCCTAACAACATTATATTATACGATAGAGATGGAAATGAAAGTATTTCATTAAAAGATGATATTGTTAATTTTGATCCGGGTTCGGCAGCAATCTTTATATTAGATGAGGATACTGGTGAGATTAGAGAGGGATTATCTAAAGATTTCATTAGATTTTCAAAGATTGTTGAACAATTAAAATACATTGAAGCCCAAAGTACTGCTTTAATTTACAATGATGTTCCAAAAGAAGCTCAAGATTGGCACAGATTATATCTAGCACTATCCAATTGTTATAAACCTGTAATAACTGGAACATTTCGTAAAGAAAGTTTTTCAATTATGCGAGAGCTATTGCTAGCTTGTAGAACATCTGAAGATGATTTAGCTAGAAAACCACTAGCTATATTTGATGCATGTCCGAGCCCTCCATTAAAGTGGTCAGATCTTACAACACAATCTCTAATTGATGCTGCGAAATCCATGATACCTTCAGAATTTGTCTCAATGCCATTAGCTGGAGCAAGTGCTCCAATTACATTAATTGGATCTATTACTCAACACTGTGCTGAGTGCCTTGCAGGAGTTGTAATCGTTCAATTATCAAAACGTGGCGCTCCTTTGATATGGGGTGGTTCTCCTGCTGTATTTGATATGAAATATGGGACAACACCTATGGGTGCAATTGAAACTATGATGATAAACATAGGTGATGTTGAAATGGGCAAACTCCTAAACTTACCAACTCATGCTTATATGAGTTTAAGTGATTCTAAAATTCCTGATAGTCAAGCGGGTTTTGAAGCGGGAATGGGTGCTCTTTTAGCGGGATTGGCTGGGATTAATATGGTATCTGGCCCTGGGATGTTAGATTTCGAATCAACTCAGAGCATTGAAAAACTAATTATTGATAATGAAATTGTTGGTATGGTTAAGAGGTTACTCCAAGGCATTGAAGATTACGGGAGACCTTTCGCGTCCAAAATTTTAAGTGATTATGGTGATAAGGAAGAATTGCTTTCTCACCCTTCTACTTTAAAATACTTTAGAAAAGAATTATTCTTCCCAAGTTCAATTATCAATAGGATGACGCGAGATTCATGGAAGGAAACTGGATCAAAATCTACAAGAAAACGGGCAAGAGATATAGCATCGAAATTACTAGAGAAACCTCCTTTTAAACTCATTGATGACAGTTTACTAAAGGAACTAGACAAATTAGCGCTTGATAATTTAAAATAAAGCAAATTCCTCAATTCCTCTTTCTAAAATTGTATATTTATAAAAAGTAAAAAGTATTTCACCAAAATTTTTACCAGAAAGACTTAAATCAAATTAGATTGAAATTTATTATTATTAGAATTCATCTTTATAATACTTACAAATTTAGGTTTTAAAGTAAATGCCAAAAGTAATAGAGAATAAAGAAGAAAAGTTTTCCCTGTTTCTAAACAAGGATAGGTGTGGAGGTTGTCAAGCTTGTGTAAGTATCTGTCCCACAGGAATTCTAGAAATAAGTGATGTACTAAATTATAGAATTGCCTATATCCCAAGAGTTAAAGAGGGAAAAGGAAAATATTGTACTGGATGCAGACGTTGCGAATATTGCTGTCCCGATTGGTGTATCTACATATTAGATGATGAAAAGCAAAATCATAGCGAGAAAGTTAAAACTTAATGAGATGAAAAAAATGGATATTAATAATAATAATAAGAGATTTTTAACCAAAGGTAAGTACGTAATGATGGGGAATGTAGCTATGGCTGAAGGAGCTTTAGCCGCAGGATTAGAATTTTTTGGGGGTTATCCAATTACTCCAAGTACAGAAGTTATTGAACACCTTGCAAAACGATTACCCGAAGTAGGAGGTTGTTGTATGCAGATGGAAGATGAATTAGCATCAATCAATGCAGTTATTGGGGCGTCATTAGTAGGGGCAAAAGCTATGACAGCAACTTCAGGACCGGGAATTTCTCTGATGACTGAAACAATAAGCATGGCTGCTAATCTAGAAATCCCATTTGTATTTGCTGATGTAATGAGGAATGGACCTGGCACAGGTTTCGTAACTGAGCCACACCATAACGATTTAGGATTAATGCGATTTGCTGGAAATGGAGAATTTCAAGTTATAGCATTAGCTCCAATGAACTGTCAAGAGCTTTTTGATTTAACAATTACCGCATTCAATTTCGCAGAAACTTATCGCTGTCCAGTATTCATTATATCTGATGCTTATTTAGGACATCTTCACGAATCAATTAATATACCATCTAAAGAAGAAATATTAGAAAAAGTGATTGTCCGTGAATTACCAAGTGAAAATACTATGAAATTTTCCTATAAAGATGTGAATACTGGTAAATATGTAATACCAAAACCTCCAATTTTAGGTACAGACCATTGTCCAATCATGTTTCTCCACCAACCCCATAGACCTGAAGGAATGGTCTATCGAAAGTCGTTAGAATTCACAGAAATGTTGTTTGAAAAGATAAAGACCAATATTGACAAATTATCTCTTACTGAGGAATATAAATTAGATGATGCTGAAATAATTATTATTTCTTATGGTTTACCAGTGAGAGCGAGTTATCGAGCTGTTGACTTCGCTCGTAAAGAGGGAATAAAAGTAGGGATATTTAGACTCATAACTGTTTGGCCTTTCCCAGATGAAAAAGTAAAAGAGATTGTTAAAGATGCTAAAGCAATAATAGTACCGGAATTAAATTATACTGGAGTTATTGCTGAACAAGTTGAAAGAGTTACTCAATTAGAGATTCCAATAATTAGAATTCCAAAAGTATGTGAACTTCATCATCCAGATGAGATATTAAAAGTTATTAAGGAGGTAGTAAAATAATGTCAGGATTAGGGCCTACTTATCCAAGTGAAAAACCAGAGCACCCTTATCTTTCAATTTCTTTACCTGGGCACCTTTTAGGAGTCTATACATCAAGATTTTGTGCAGGATGTGGATATGGTATAATTGGACACCTTTTTAATCGGGTTTTTGAAGATGAAAAATTGGATCCTAAACTACATCCGATGGTAATAGGTATTGGATGCTACAGCCAAATGTTACTAACATTACATTTTGCATCTCAGAAAATCCTAGCTCTTCATGGTCGAGCTCCTGGATTAGCTACAGGTATTAAAATGGCAAACCCAAAAATGAAACCTATAATCTTTGCTGGAGATGGAGATGCCCTTGGAATAGGAGGAAATCATTTTATTCATATTTGTAGAAGAAATCTAGATTGTGTCATTTTTGTCTTTAATAATAGCATATATGCCATGACTGGTGGGCAAGGTGCACCAACGACATTATTTGGAGCAACTAGTACAACGACACCTTATAAAATGTTTGAAAATAGAATAGATGGTGTTAATCTTGCCCTCACTGCGGGAGCTTCCTATGTCGCAAGAACTACCGTTGCTCACCCAAGAACTTTTATGAAATATTTCAAAAAAGCGTTAAAACATAAGGGAACTTCAGTAATTGAAGTTATTACTCCATGTGTTACATATTTCGGAAGAAAAAACCTAGATAATTTAGGCTCCGAATATCTGAATGTAAAGGGTGAAAAAATGGATAATGCGGGTATAATGATTGATTGGATTAAAAGAAATAGTGTACGAATAAACCAAGCAAAATTCATGACAGAAGTAGAATTATTCAATAAATATGTTATAGGAGAATTTAGATATGCACCCGACAAACCAGAATATTCAGAAGAATACGCAAAAATTAAGAAAATAGCAATGGAGGGAAAATAAAGATTGTCGCGATATGAGATTCGAATATCCGGATTTGGAGGGCAAGGTGTCATAACCCTAAGCAAGATGATAATTACTGCAAGTTCTTTATATGAGAATTTAACAGCGACTCAAAGTGAAGCTTACTCTGCGTCTGCTAGAGGTGGCTCGTGTTGGGCAGAGGTTGTGGTTGATTTAGATAAGAACATTAAGATTATTGATTATCCTAAAGCATTAAAACCGTATGATTTTTTAATAATATTATCAGAGGAATCAGCTTCAAGAATTGGCCCGAAAGATGTTAAAAACGAGGAAAACACAGGGTTTCTGATATGGGATCCTTCCACGATTAAGAAATTTAAAGCTCTTAAAAGAGTTAAAAAAGTATTAGGCATCCCTGTCCAGAAATTAGCTGTTGAAAACTTTGGTAATATTGTATTTGGGAATTCAATCTTATTTGGTGCATTCACAATTCTTTCTGGAATTATTTCAGAAGAGTCCGCTATAGAAACGATTAAAAGATTCGTGCCAACAGCAACATTAGAAAAGAATATGGAAGCTTTTGAATTAGGAAAACGAGAAGCACAAGATTTCATAAAAATGATGCAAGAGGAGTGAAGGAAATGTATATAGACAAAATAAAAAAGGGATGGATTGAATTAGATTCTGAAATCATTAAGAAAGGAAAATGTGTTTACTGTGGGGCGTGCGGAGCATTTTGTGCGAATATTAAGTTTGATTTTGAAAAAGAAGTACCTATTGAAGATGGTTCTTGTCAAGATGTAAATACATGCCGAGATGGCTTTGGTTTATGTTACAATCTTTGTCCTAAAACAGGAATAGAGCAAATTCCACTGTCATTGTTAGATAAATGGGTATTCGGAAAGAACCAAGATAAAATCCTTGGGCACTATATTGATATAGTTACTGTTAAGCTCACAGATTCAGCTAGGGAAAAGCTTCCAATAGAAGCCGGTCCATTGACTGCATTATTATCTATAGTAATGGAAGAAGGTTTAATTGATTGTTCTATAATAACTGATAAGGATGAAGAATTTAGACCTTTTCCAATGCTCGGAACTAATCGTAATGAATTATTTAGAGGTGTAGGTTATAAACCAACTCAAAGTCCGACTCTCTCTTTAGTGGGGCAAGCAATCAATAAAGAATATACGGATATTGCCGTTGTTGGTACTCCTTGTCAAATACAAGCTTTGAAAAAATTACAAAATCATCCTGGATTTGATTTTGAAGCCTTTGATTTAGTTTCATTGACAATTGGGACTTTTTGTTTTGGAACTTTCTATAATCAGAGCTTAACAAATTGTTTTAAAGAATACGGGATAAACAACAAAGAGATAATAAAAGTTGCCACTGATAAAAACAAGTTTAATATGAAAATCCTTACTAAGAATGGTAAGACGGAAATTCCACTCAATTTTATTTATGATAAAGCAATTAGAAACTCTTGTTTTTCATGCTCAGATTATACAGCTTCATTTGCAGATATTTCTGTAGGAAATATAGGAAGTGAAGATGGGTGGAGAACCATGATTATTAGAACAGAGAGAGGAAAGAACATTTATGATATGGTATTACAAAAAGGAATTTTTGAGGAAAAACACCTTTCAAAAGATGTTGAAGAATTAGTATTAGATATCACAAGGAAAAAAACAGATATCGTAAAGATTGAATCGATTATCAATCAATCCACTGAAATCAAGAGTTTTATTATTCGAAATGAAAGAATCGCAAGAGCATATAAGCCAGGAATGTTTGTTATATTATGGCTTCCAGACATAGATTTCTTCCCAATGTCGATTTCTAATGTAGAGGAAAATTTGATAGAAATTACCGTCCAAAAAGTAGGAGAAGGAACAGCAAAATTGTTCGAACTGAAGAAAGGGGATAGCATAGGGATTAGGGGACCATTTGGTAATTATTGGAATTATGAAGATGCTAATAATATCCTTATTGTTGGTGGAGGGATGGGTATCGCAGCATTAACATCATTAATTGAACCACTAAAACAAAATAAGAAAAATGTGACAGTTACTATTGGGGCAACAGATAAAGCATCACTGATTTTTGCTGATAGATTACTTGAGCTTATACCAAATACCATGTGCAGTGCGGACGATGGCTCTGTAGGAAAAAAATGTTTTGTAACAGATACGATAGAGGAGATACTTACACACAATTCTATTGATTTGATTATTACGTGTGGTCCTGAGGTTATGATGAAAAAAGTTTTAGAGATAGCAGAGTTAAAGAACATAAAAGTGCAAGCATCATTAGAGAGAAAAATGAAATGTGGAGTGGGTTTGTGCGGTTCTTGTTGTATTGGGAAAAATAATGATGTTTCTATTTGTAAAACTGGTCCCATTTTTAGGTCTTCAGACTTAAAATCATTTCCGCAATTCGGAACTTATTCCAAATAAAAATCTACTTTTCTTACCACAAATTGTAGCGTAAACTATAAATAAAGATTTAAAATATATAGTTTTGGGACACTTCTGTTACAGATTTGTCGTATTATAAGAGTTCTGTTATTATAAGACTCATTCTCTATTTGTTAAGAATTATGAATAAAAAGGGAAAAATAATGACTGATATAGAAACTGTTTTGTTAAAATCGAGAGAAGGCATTAAAGCACTTTTCAACGGCATTCCTATGCCGACTTATATTTGGCAGTTTATTGATGAAAATTTAATCCTATTAGATTTTAATTCGGCTGCTGAAGAATTTGCTCAAGAAAACATAGCAAGCTATTTAGGAATAAAAGCAAAAGATCTTTACAAAGATAGACCAGATATCGTCGAAGATCTTTATATATGTTTAAAGGAGAAAAAATCCATTTCTAGAGAAATGGATAATGAATATCAAACTGTTGATGAACGCAAATACTTATCAGTAAAATATGGGTTTATACCTCCTGATTTAGTATTAGTTCATACAGAAGATATTACTAAGAAAAAAGAATTAGAAGAAAATTTAAAAAAATCTGAATTTAAGCAAAAGGAACGGATAAAAGAACTTATTTGTTTATATGGAATATCTGACTTAGCTATAAAACCGAATATTACTACTGATGAGTTACTTCGGGGAACGCTTAAATTAATTCCTCCTTCTATGCAATTTCCAGAGATAATATGCGCAGAAATAAAGTACAAAGAACAAATATATAGAACGACTAATTTTAAAGAAACTTCTTGGGACTTGTCAACAAGTATTACTGTTGTTGGAAATAGTTTAGAGATATATGTATATTATCTTGAGGAAAACATATTCGCTGTTGAGGAAACACATTTACTAAATGATATAGCTAATCGTTTAGAAATGACTATAGCTAAGAAAGACGCGGAAGAAAAATTGAAAAAACTAAATTTGGAATTAGAAAATAAAATAGAAGAAAGAACGAAGGAGTTAAAGGAATCCGAAGAAAGATTAAAAATATTTATGGAATCAGCACCAAATACTTTTATGCTCTACGATTCAGATTTAAATCTAATTGATATCAATATTATTGGAATTAAGCGTTTTCCAGTGGGAACTAAGAAAGAAGATATAATAGGAAAAAATATCGTAGAATTGTCGCCTGATGTTAAGAAAAAGGGCAGATACGATGAGTATTTGGAAGTTATAAAAACTGGAAAACCTTTCTTTGTTGAAGAATTTATCTCTCATCCCAAATTTGGAAACCTTTATATTTCCCTGACTGCTTTCAAAGTATTAAACGGACTTGGAATAATTGCTAGAAACATCACCGAGCGTAAGAAGAAAGAGACTGAAATACGATTACATAGTGAAATCATGACAAATTTATCTGAAGGTGTATATCTTATTAGGTTGGATGATGGAATAATTGTCTTTACAAATCCCAGATTTGAGGAGATGTTTGGTTATGATCCCGACGAAATGATTGGAAAAGATGTCGCAATTGTAAATGCGCCAACTAATAAGACTCCTGAGGGAACAAAAGAAGAAATTATGGAAATCTTGAGAGAAACGGGAGAATGGCATGGAGAAGTTAAAAATATAAAGAAAGATGGTACTCACTTTTGGTGCTATGCTAATGTGTCACTCTTCGATCATCCAGAGTATGGAAGAGTTTTTGTCTCAGTACATACTGATATCACTGAGCGTAAAAAAGCAGAAGAAAAAGAGATACAGAAAACTAACATTATGAAAGCAATAAATGAAGTATTTAATAAAGCGTTAACATGTGAAAGTGAAGAAGAATTAGGTAAAACATGCCTTGATGTAGCCCAAGAATTATCTGGTGCTAAATTTGGTTTTTTTGGTGAGGTAAACAGTGAGGGTAGTTTTGATACGCTTGCTATTAGCAATCCAGGTTGGGATGAATGCACAATGCCAGGATCAACAGCCACAAGGTTGATCAAGGGAATGGAGATTCGCGGGATGCTATTCTTACCATTAGTAGATGGTAAATCTCGTATTTTTAATAATCCATCCAATCATCCTGATAGTGTAGGAACACCTGAAGGCCACCCTATAATAACTTCCTTGCTTGTAGTTCCATTTATATATAAAGGTGAGATTATTGGACAGATCGGCTTAGGAAATAAAGAAGGTGGTTTTACTCAGTATGATCTTGAAGCAATTGAAACTTTAGCTGTGGCAATGATAGAAGCATTGCTACGTACTAGAGTTGAACAACAATTAATAGAAACTCTAGAAACAACAAAATTAATGCTAGAATCATTACCAGTTGGAATCTTTCTAATTGGGTATGATAAAAAAATGAAAATGGTTAATAAAGTCGCCCTTAAATTATTAGGGATAGATTCTGAGGAAGAAATTCTAGATCAATATTGTTATAATCATGTTTGTGTTGCAGAAAAGAAACTTTGTCCAATAATAGATTTGAATAAAAACATAGATGATTCTGAAAGATGTATTATAAACAAAGTTGGTAACCGAATACCGATTTTGAAATCTGTTATCCCAATTAGACTTGGTAGCGATAATCTTTTATTGGAAGCATTTTTAGATATCACTCCCTTAAAAGAGATACAATCTAAATTAGAAGAATCTGAAAAGCAGGCTCATAAGTCTTCTAAGGAAGCTAATTTTTATAAAGATTTATTTGCTCACGACATCAACAATATTCTCAATGGCATAAAAGGAGCTTCTGAATTGTATTTACTCTACGAAAAAGATAGTACTAAACTAATAGAAAAACACTTGATGATAAATATTATTAAAGATCAAGTTATCAAAGGAGCACTTTTAGTTTCAAATGTACAAAAATTGTCTCAATTAGAAGATGGAAAAGATGTTAGATTAAAAGAAATAAATGTTCGGGAAATAATGAATAAAGCAAAGAAATATATTCAAGAGAGTTTTCAAGAAAGAACCATAAAAATTGATGAGGATTACTTTATTAAAAAACCAATAGTATTAGCAAACGAATTGTTATTAGATGTCTTTGAAAACTTATTAAATAACGCTGTAAAATACAATGATTCCCCAATTGTGAAAATCCAAACAAAAATTTCAAGAAAAATTGAAAAAGGTAAGAATTATTTTAAAATAGAATTCATCGATAATGGAATAGGAATTATGGATGAGAAAAAAGAAATAATTTTTAAAAAGGGCTATAAGAAAGAAAAGGGAACAAAGGGAATGGGTTTTGGTTTAACACTGGTAAAGAAATTGATAAAGTCCTACAATGGTAAAATATGGGTTGAAGATATTGTTGAGGGGGATTATACTCAAGGAAGCAATTTTGTAGTATTAATTCCTGAGGCGATATAATCGCTTTTCAATTTTAAAAAGAATGAATGAAGGGTTTATAATTTTACTCAATTTTCTTTAATTTTCTAATGCCAAAATATAGTAATAGAAATCCCGTTCCTAATCCAATTAGTATTAATGGTAATGCTTGGATGATTAACATTAACTCAAGTGAAAGGCTCAAACGAGTAGTTACCATGATCTCAAAAATAATATTTAGAATGATGATACCGATGCTAAGACCAATAAACAACCCATTATTTAACATCATATCCCCCCCTTTCTCTTCAAATGCAGGATTGAGACATTGTATTCCAACTGCTTGTGAGATAGATATCGTTCCATGAACAAGAAATAAGATAAAGAAAAAGATCACTAAAGAGCTATTATATTTAAAAAGAAGAGAGAATATAATAGTAAATCCTATATCAAGAAATATTATTAAAATTATTATCATCCTAAGATAGGAGTATATAAGAGCTGAAACACCCCTAGGACTTCTCTTATAAACCCAGAGAAGGTCTTTACTTCCAATAAAAATAGTATTACCAATCATAATCCCCATCATCATACCTACAATCAAAATTAGCAGTATCATTTGCAACGTTTGCCCGAAAATATCAAAACCATCGTCTTCTCCCATAAATGTAAACATGATTGCTTCTATCACAACAATAGCAACTACGTAAACAATTTTCATGATATTTTCCTTCTTTCTAAAGAAGCCCTTGAATTGAGTAATAATTAAACCTTCCCATTTTTGTTCTGAGATTTTCCTAATAAACCCATAAAGCTTGTTTTCTTTTTCGATAATTGAAGAGATTTTTTCAATACCACTCTCTAAAGAAAAAAAGACATCTGCTTTTTTAAATGCTATAAATAAGACAAAGAGTGGCACGACAATAGTGATAATAATACTTAACCATATATTTAAAACATAAGTTTCAATTAACACGGGTTCGATTACATACAAAATAATGTTAGAAAACCATAGAGAGGGGTAAACCATGAAAAAATTCTTTAATTCCGGATGACTCATGAGGTGATTAAACAAAAATATCAAGGAATACATGATTATGACCATTATAATAACAAGTATCCACTCTAGGGCCTTACTTAAATCTCTTGACTTCTCACTCTTAGCTATTTTATGTTCAATCCATAGTGCAAAAATTGTCCCTACTAAAGCAGCGAAAACCACAAGACCTATTATAGAAAGATAAATTATGAGAAATTGAAAGGGGTTCAGGTTCATTATCGGATTAATTATTCCCATCATTATAGGCGCAAATATCAATATAAAAACTATGTAGATTGGTAATTTACCTATATATTCTCCAAGGAATATATCACCACTTTTAACTGGAGATGCTAAAACTATTTCTTTATAACCAATTTCAGCCTTACGATTAATATTTTGTAGTGGGTACATCATAATCATCAGAAAAAACATCATCAATATGAATTCCATGATTAATCCCAGACCGGTTATAATATCCGACAACAGCATAAATTCTAATAACATGGACAAAAAACCTGAGGTTATTAGGTTAAAGAGGTAAGGCGCTAAAAGAAAGGCCCATAGAATTAGAATTATATATACAATAAAAAAGAACCTAACTCGATGACCTCTTACACCACTAGTTTTTCGTTTTAGTTCTGTTTTAGCAATTACTTTCCAGAGACTAGGCTGCTTCTGTAATGTATCGATCAACTCTGTTTTATGCTTCATCAACACTCAACTATTTTTTCAAGATAATATTTGAAAAATAATAATTCTATTTTCTTTTCTTTTTCTTCTTTTTCTTATCTTCTTTTTCAATTTCTGGTGTTTCTTCCCTCCACGCTAATAGATCGTCGATTTTCGATACATCCATAATTTTTAAGTAAGCATCTTCTAAATCAGTCGCTCCTACTGAATCAATTATTTCTCTTGGGCTTCCCTCAACTTTTAAAACGCCTTTATCGATTATTCCTATTAGATCACAGAGTTCTTCAGCAGCATCTAAAAGATGAGTACAAATAAAAATTGTCTTATCTGCTTTTTTGGCAAGATCAGATACTAAATCCTTGACCATTCTTGCAGCGGCAGGATCTAAATTAGAAGTTGGTTCATCCAAAAAGATTATTTTAGGATCCTGTATTAAAGCTGCGCATAAGCACACTTTTTGTTTCATACCTCTAGAGTATCCCTCTAAAAGATCATTTTCACGTCCTTCCAAATTAAAAAGATCTAATAATTCTTCTATTCTTGATGATATCAGTGCTTTAGGTAAATAATATAATTCACCTACAAATTCTAGAAATTCTTTTGCTGTTAGCTTTTGATATAATCCGGGGGATTCTGGTAAAAAACCACAGTTTATTTTGACTTGTTTACTTTGGGTTATGATATCAAATCCCACAACCTCAGCAGTTCCTGAAGTTGGAGAAATAATTGAATTTAACATGCGTACAGTTGTAGTTTTACCCGCACCGTTAGGTCCTAACAATCCATATGTTTGTCCATAAGGAATCTTAATATTAAAATTATTAACAGCAATAATATCTCCAAATTTCTTGGTAAGGTCTTTAGTTACAATTGCATAATTTTCAGTAATTTTTCTTCCTCTCCTTATCTGATATAAGTAGTATTGTTTAATTATGCTAATTAATTAAATTTTACTTCATAGAAGGGAGATTTACTTAATATTTAAAAAGAAAAGTGCGACAAGAAAGTCTCATGTCTGAATACAGGACTTGAAAAGAAAGAAACATAAAGGTGATATTCAAAAACTGGTATTGAGATGACTGATAATGGCTACTTGCCCATGCATCATTAGTAATGATGATGTGTGAAGCGGTAAGGACAATGTACCGTCAGCGCTTAGTTATAAAGCGGGCTGTGGGCTAGCCAGAGAGCCTATGGGAAACGACAGTGAAGGTGCGATAAACCTCGTTATTAAAAATCGGCGAAATATAACTGATACGCCGAGACCAAAATGGTGTGTTGCCAGGTAGAAATGGTTTTTTTTCATTTCTTTGTCATCCATCGCGCAACCGGGGGATAGTACCTCCCTAAGGGCTCTGTTGAAAGTCGGACATGAGGAACTTGGTAAACCTAATAAACCCCATACACGAATGTGGAATGGTATCCCGACCGTAAGGAAGGGGGAAGGTCTAGTAGGCAGAGGATGCTGGAAAAAGCGAAAGCCATGCTGTAATGGTGTGGATAGGGCTATAGTAACGTACGAACTATAGAGATACCCTACTCGAAAGGGTGCTGACTTTCTAAGCAGGTCTCAACGAAAGAAACATATTGAGAAATCTTAACTGGAGGTGAAGTTAGACGATGTGTGAAAGCATTGAACAGAACAAAGGGCGTGTGGTAGATTGGGATAGTATCCAATGGGATATTCCCAGACGACACGTAAGACGGCTTCAAGAACGAATCTTTCGAGCAACCCGTGATAAGGACTGGGCGAAGGTTAAGAACCTTCAGAAACTCCTTGTTAGATCACATTCTGCGAGGCTCTTGGCTGTAAGAAGAATCACGCAGGAAAATAAAGGCAAATATACGCCAGGAATTGATGGACAAATTTATGC
>JAHLWT010000202.1 GCA_019057775.1 Promethearchaeota archaeon | reverse complement strand
AATTTATTTTAATTCTTAGTTCTAAATAAATTAAAAATTTCACCATGTCTAATAAAAACTGGAACTACATTGGAAAAATAATAGCCACTATAACTATTATGGTGATTCTTTTAAATCCACTTATTCTATCTAATTTAAAAAATAGCTCAGTTTTCATTCCTAGTAAAAACAAAAATTATAATGATGTTCCTCTTACTAGTAATCTTTCAAAAAATAATTTTAGTGAAATTCTTTCCAATAAAAAGTATTCGCTAGGGAATATTACCATTAATGATATAGCGTTTAGAGAGTTAGTGCTAGGTTTTTTCGCCTATAATGACACTTATCCTGATGTTTGGGAAGATTATAAATCAAATGCGTTAAATATTACCTTAGCAGATATAAAATTTATGGAAACTATTGAACCGGCGATAAAGGATAATCTTGATGAGAACATTATAGATAATAGTATCATAACAGTTAAGCTAAACGAAAGTTTAGAAGTGAAATATAATAATTCACAAACTGGATTTCTAATATATCATGGTCGGTTAAATCCTTCACGTCTAGTTGAGATTTATGTAAATAATGGTACTAATATTAACACCTTGGAGAGTGAAACAGATTATACAATTGATAATAATGATTTCGTAGTTTTTGATTTCGAAGAGTATTTTTATCGAAATGCATCTGTTTATAGCTTCTCCATGTATATAATATGGGAATATGATCTTACACTTGACCCTTGGGCTATCACTCAATCCCCCGAAACTCAAATAACTATTAGGGAAGAAGAACAGGATGTTATTGCTCAATTCAGTTATCATTTTATCTTATCAGGAAAGAGATATGGACAAACTATTGGAGATGTTGATTACGTTGCTGATTATTTGGATATAGCATTAACATTTAATCACCCAGACGGGTCCTTAATAAACAATCATATCCTTGAATTAAACGGTGATATAGTCAATATAAATAATCACTTGAATCTAGATAATACAATTGATATAATCTTATCTGATTTATTTTCAGCAAATTATAGTTCATTTACTTTAAATTTTACTTCGTCTTACACATTGAAATTCATCCAACCAGTAGAGAATACTTGGGCAATTGATAGACTTATAGAGATGGGTAACATACGTGAAAGAATTTATTTCCCTTCATTAATTGCAGGTCCAAAACATCTTTATTTAAAACATGTAAATTTATATGAACCAACAATATATTATGAAGAAGTATTAAGAAGCTATTCCTTATTTGGAAGAGATGTAGCTTTTTTCGAGGTTAATTCTACTATTACAAATAAACAGGGGATTAATATAACACTTCCCTATTTAATTTTGGGAGAGACTTGCCCTTTTACGATAAAATATGCGCCTTCTCAAAATTTAAAAATTGTGGTAACTAACAATATAAAAATGCCTTTAGTGGGAGCAAAAGTAGAAGTCTTTTATTATGGTCAACAATTTGGAACATATATATCTAGTAATAAAAATCAGCCGCTTGCACTAGCTAAATCCGATGAAAATGGTGTGATTGTTTTACATAACGTTCCTCATGGTAATTACACTGTAAAAGTTTATTATAGCGGATCGCTAATAAAAGAAGTAGATGCGAGCACAGAAAATGAAGAAAATTTCATATATACTTCTATCCCTCATGTACCCATGTGGATTATAATTTTTGGGTCTTTGAATGGAGTTATTCTCATCATTGGAGTAATTTTCTATCTGAAATATAAAAATAAGCGATAATTTACATTGATTGTTATTTTCTGTGACAATATTGATGATTTCATAATTTTCTTGGAAAAAAGAATTATGAATGAGATATTTTATGAATTTAAAGAAATTAGGGATCAAGTTAATTTATCAAGTAATGGTTTTGGTGAAATTGTGCTTCATTTTCTCGCCAAAGTTTCTGATACATTAATCCTATATGAAACTAAGCAAAACATTACAAAATCGAAAAATTCTATGAATGAAAAAGAAATAATCCAAAAGTTACAAAATATCTTTCTCGGCGTAGAACCTGAATTAAAACTAGTTAAAGGTAAGATACGTGAGATTTTTCTATCTTATTCCTCATAACAGATAGGATTAATAGTAAATGATTTAAATCTACTTATTAATTGATTCTCCATATCCAATTAAACGATACCGGCGATTTATAATTCTTGAAATAGCATAAATGAAATTCTCAGCGGGACAAATTGGTGGAGCTACTTTAATTATTACGCTATTTTTTAGTATTTTGGTAACAAGTCCTCCTGTTTTTTCTGTACCAACAACTAATAATAGTTTTTCATTATGTTTGAGAGGATGTACTCTAAGCATTTGGTCAGAACCAATTACTCGATCTAATAAATTTACTTTTAATTCAATTTCAGTTAAAATATCGGGTAATGTTCCGACTTTTCCTACTAAATTCCCTATGAGATGATCTCCTTTCGTCAAAGAGGGATCTAGTTTAGTTCCTAGACCAATTAAACCTCCTGGTTTAGCAACCTTTAAATTATTATTTCCTTGGTTAATACTTACAACAGTAGAGGTAATTGGGCTATATTTATCCTTAACACGTACACCGGGTCTAATTTCTATTTTTTGACCGACTTCAATTTTTCCTTTTAATACTGACCCACCAATTACTCCACCCTTTAAATTTTCAATCTTTTTTCCAGGTCGGTTAATGTCAAAAGACCTTGCAATTAGAAATTGAAATTCCCCCTCCTCTAATTTAGGTGTAGGGATTATTTCTTCAAATGCTCTTACAATTTGCTTTATGTTTGCTCCAAATACTGCTGAAATCGGAATTATTGGAGCGTGTTCAGCAACGGTACCTTTTACAAATTCTTTAATTTGATTATAATTCTCGATTGCTTGTTCCCGAGAAACAGCATCAACTTTATTTTGTATAATTATAATATTTCCTATCCCAGCAATATTAAGGGCTGCTAAATGCTCTCGGGTTTGAGGTTGAGGACATTTTTCATCAGCAGCTATCAATAAACAAGCGCCATCCATTAACGAGGCACCACTTAACATTGTTGCCATCAAGATTTCATGGCCAGGAGCATCAACAAATGAGATGTTCCTTCTAAATTCTAGTTTACCTTTACATTCTGGGCATTGATATCGTTGTTGACTCTTTTTTCTTGCCTGTTCGGCCAAATAGAAAGTTAAGAATTCATCACATTTAGGACAATATAAAATTGTTGCATTAGAATATCCCAGTTTTATTGAAATCCCTCTTTCTTGCTCTTCTGAATGCCTATCTGTCCAATCTCCTGTTATAGTTTTTACCAGGGTAGTTTTACCGTGGTCTACGTGACCTACTAACCCTATATTGCACTCCGCTTGTTTCTTTATTAATTGTTTAATATCTGAAGCCTCTTTTTTTGGCTTAGTTTTAGATTCCTTTTTTGATTTTGATTTCTGAATAGTTTGAGGTGTGGATTTTTCTTTTGATTTTTCTCCACTTTCATGAAGCAACTCCTTTGCATTATTGATATACTTCAGTGCTGTTGCTTCTCCTACACCTTTAATTTTTAAGGCTATTAAATCATCAGGCTTAAGATTAGCTAATTTTTCAATTGAATCTATCCCTTCGGCTTTCATTTGCTCTGCTTTAGCTTTACCGATGCCTGCAATATATGTTAGGTCATATGACATGATATTTAAAAATTAAAATATAAAAACTGCTGAATATCTTATTGTATATGATTATCTAAGGTAGTATTTTTTATTAAATTAATTAATATACTTAACAAATCAAAGTATATTCGAGGGAAAAATCTTATTCAGTTTTGATAGTCTTAATTGCGCCCGGTTTTTTATCTAATTCTTTATAAGAAACTCTCAATTGGCTATCAACATAAAAGGTAGATAATTTCTCACATGATTTACATTTTATATAAACTGGGGCAGGATATTGCTTCGAATCAATATCTTCCAGCTCAATCTTAAACCTTATTTTATTATTGCAGTGAGGACATGAATTGAATTTGAGTGGCAAAGCTTCAAATTTAATATTTTTTATATAATCAATAGATTCTTATTACTAAATTCCTATTTTAAATATAATTTATAAAGCTACAAATTTAATATTATTGAAATCAAATATGGTCAGGAATTTTTTTAAAAAAATAATTTGTGTCTCGGTTATTATTCTATTGCTCTTTCCTTTACTTACCTTATTCATAAGAGACAGTTATACTGACGCCTCACATTATATGTCTACTGAAGCAATTAAATCATCTAATACAAGCTCAGATATTGACTTATCACTTTTACCAGAAATTGATTATACTGTTTTAAATGAAATTTGGTTTGATTCTAAAATCGAAATGTTAATCATTACTCCAAATAATACTGAATTTATCAATGCTGTTAATCCGTTAAAAAATTGGAAAAATGATAAAGGAGTAAAGACTATTGTGTTAAGTAATTTTTCACTCTATGAGGGAATTGATAACGCAGAAAAAATTAGAAACATGATTAAGTCATACTACGAAAAAGAAAATATTCAGTGGGTTCTTTTAGCAGGTGATGCGGGGAATGCTGTTGATGAACTTCCTATTAGGATGGTGTATAACCCCGATGTTATTTATTTTGGAGAAGGACAAAGAGAATCTGTTGGTGGTGAAAATTATAAGCCTACGGATTATTATTATGCCGATCTTACAGAGAGTTGGGATAGTGATGGAGATGGAATTTGGGGTGAAAATTCTAGTAAAAATTCTTACGGATTAGATGAAATTGAATGGACTCCAGAAGTTTATGTTGGAAGATTACCTGCAAGTACTGCAAATGAACTTGAAAGCATGATAAATAAGACCCTACAATATGAAACAAATCCATTTATGGGTGATTGGATGAATAGAATGTTGTTAGCAGGAGGAATATCGAACTATGCGGATCTTTCAGGTGATCCTGACGGTGAAGATGAGGCACGTTTAACAGAATATATCTGGAAGAATTATGTTATTCCCGATATGGAGTTTACACATCTTCATCGAACTTATAAATTCACCCCAGAAACTCCTCCATTGCCAAATGAGGAAGGGGCTCTAACGAGTTTTAAAGATAAATTCAATAATGGATATTCTACGGTTATATTTGCAGGTCATGGAGCTTATAATCAACTTGCGGACCAAAGAGGAAGAGTTTATGATAATAGCGACGCATTTTCTGCTTCAAATGCTAACATGCCTTCCTTAATCTACGCTGATGCGTGTACAACAGCCCCTTATGATATAAATAATAGAGATGATAATTTAGGTGAAATATTAATAAAAAAAGATAGCAGCGGGGCAATTGGATTTATCGGTGGCTTGAGAGTTACTTGGTATTTTTCAGAGGACCCAAATCTTGAAAAAACTAATAGGGGAAATGCTAAACTGTTTTGGGAAGAATTTTTCCAAAACAAAAAATTTCAACAAGGTAGAGCTTTATATGACTCTAAAGTTTCATATATTAATAGTGATTACTTTACAACAGGGGCTGGTTCATTAAATAATGATTATGAACGTAAAAATGTCTTGACATATTGCCTTTTAGGCGATCCAGAGTTAGACATTTACACTAATAAACCTATATTGGCAAGAAATCCTATCATTGACCAGCCGTATGAGGGGCAATTGGTTTCATTAACAGTAAAAGATATTAATGGTAGTATCGTTCCCTATGGTAGGGTTCATTTAAGAACCGCTGATGGCAAATATCGAACAGTTTATGCAGATATTGATGGGAATGTTAAATTTCGTCTTCCTGTTCAAGAAAATGAATATTATAATGTAACAATTACAGGTCACAATTTAATTCCATCATATTTTAACTTGGAGACTAAAGCTGATTATGAAAAACCTCAATTACTTGAAGTCTCTACTACTCCAAAAAACCCATCAATTTCAAATAATATTTATCTGAATGTTCAAGCCTTTGACAATTATTCAGGAATCGAAAGTGTATTTTTGTTCATTTCTAATGATAATTTTCAAAAGTTTTCATTTTATCAATTATCTAATGATTTACTAGAAAATGAAAATTCTTTTGCATTTGACTTAGGAAGATTAAAACCTGATGAATATGCTTATTCCATTATTGTAAGGGATTATGCGAATAATACCCAAATTTTTAATAACGATGGTTTTAGGTTTATAATAGCTAAACCTATCATGGATTATGTCTTGCCAACTTCATTGGTGCTGATTATTGGAGTTGCAGGCATTTCAGTTTTTATTACTTACAAAGGAATACAGAATTATTCAGAAATAGCAAGGAAGATCGATTAAAATACGTAATTTAATGTAATTTTATCTCATTTTCAGAGTTTTTTTTTAATCCTATGAGGTAGAATATTGAACTTAAAGCTCCGACTAATCCCTCAATAATCAATGCTAAAGCGATTAATAAAACTGCAATCAAATCATTCAATATAAAAAGAAAAATAATTATACTAATTCCTGCTAGGGTAAACTTCAAAATATTTGAAAATTCGCTAAATATAATTTTCCATGTTTTAGTTTTTTTAACATTTGACTTTAATTCTTGTTGATAGTTTTCTTCTCCAACTTCCCTAATATACCAGCTCCCTTCAATATTGTTTGCGAATAAAAGGATGCTCCACCAAAAAATGAAAAAGCTGATGTAAAAATCCAAAGTTCCTAATATAATGATTGGAATCTGCATTAACACCATTCCCTTCCAACCAACCCGCTTAGCTAATTTATTTGTTTCCAGTTTAAGCTCTTTAGATATATATCTAGTACTAATTAAATCAAGAGATCTCCCAATTATTGAGATACTAAAATTAATCAGAAATTGGTACCAACTGACTTCACGTAATATTAGCTGAAATATCATATTCACCAATATATTTTTAGAGCTTTCCTTTTAAATTTATGCTTCTTTACCAAAAAATTTAATTATGAGCTTTTATTTTACCTAATTACTTATAACCATATAAGAAGGGATTTTCTATTAAAATAACCAAACTTATAAAATGGTTAGAAGTAACATTCATAACCACATAGATTAGTAGCAATTCGCTACTGCGCTGGAACCATCCGAACCCGGAAGTTAAACCTGTTTCGCGTTGTAGATAGTACTGTAGTTGCGATCTATGGGAAACTACAAACTGTAAGTTTGCTTACGGTCATGGCATACAAGGATAATACCCGGTCACGCTCTTTATGTGGTTATACGCTTCATTCTTTTCGTGATTTATCAAAAATAAGTTTTTATTCTAGCATTTATATCCATATTTAATACTGAATAATTTATCTTTTTTTTATTATGCCAAAAAAGTATATAGTCGTATTTAAAACCATTGGTAGAAGGTGGTTTCTGTTTCTTGTTGCAATAATCGTAATAGTTGCTATTTATAATTCAATAGTAGCACTATGGATGACTGGAATAACATTAATTCTTTTTCTGTTATCATTTATTCCAAGTTTACTTTTTAAAAAGAAACTCAATAAGTTCCTGAATAAATATTCCAAGATTGAAGACGAAATCATCGCGAAAAAGTTCAATCGACCAATAAAAAAAGTAAGGGAAGAAATGTTTGAATTATCACAAAAACAAATGAAAAAGAAATCATTAATTGCATACTTAAATAAACAATATATCTTTTATCATCAAGAGACTATTGAAAAATTCTTGGAATTCTATAACCAAGGTTATAATGAAAAGGAAATACTTGATAATTTAAAAGATTACAAACTAAGCACTAGAGCAGAAATAAAAGTTATTAAAGAAACCCTAGTTAAACTTGACAGACTTACTGAAAGAGAGATTTCTGTAAAAGAGCATCGCGAAAAGCAGAGATTTGGATAAATTCTCAATGAGAATTTATAATATAATCTCTCTCATACTATAACCTCTTAACCTTATTTTAACATAGATTAATCAAAAATAAAAATAAAATAGGAATTAAAATAAAAGGGAAATTAATAATACTTAGTCAATCACACCAAAATCTAAATCAAAGCTGTAGTGCTTTCGAATTGGTTTTTTAACGTTCCAAACACACTTCAGTCCTTTCTCAAATTGAACTAAATCTCCCGTCTTGAAATCGATCTTCTCCCCAGTTTCCGAATCAGTCACCTCTACTTCTCCGTCTAGTATATAGCATGTTTCAGTATCCTCATAAGACCAATCGAACTCACTCACCTCTTTAGTCCATGTCCCCCATGATTTGACCTTAAGTTTATCTAAATCATCTTCCGAGGGAGTTTTCTTCTTCATTTTCATTTAATATCACTTCTTTATATTTTTCCAACCTTCTTTCAAATAGGGTATATTCAAAAAAAGCATAGTAAGATATAATCATACAGAGATTAATAAAATTTATTTTGAAAATCTTTATTAATGAATTATATCCAAAAAAACAATAAAAATGAAATATAAAAAATTATTTACAAACTAAATTTATTCCATTATATCTTTATAAAAAAGAATATTAACTCGTATCAAGATAATAATTATAACATAAAAATATTAAAAGCTAGAAAATAGCTCCAGATAATTAATAATTTAAAATCCTTACTCATAAATAGAGAAAAGAACATTAAAATGCCCGCAAAATATATACTTAAAATCTTGACTGCTGGAGAAGGAGGAGTTGGCAAAACAACGCTCCTCCGTCGATACGTGGATGGGAAATTTAGCGCTGAAACTAAGATGACTATTGGAGTGGAATTTTTCCTCAAAGAAACAGAAATTGATACCAATCATTGTACTTTACAACTCTGGGACTTCGGAGGGCAAGAACGTTTTAGATTTTTACTTGAAAGTTATGTATTAGGGGCTAAAGGAGCACTTTTAATGTTTGACCTTACACGATATCAAACTTTAGAAAATCTGGAGCAATGGGTTAATATTGTGAGAAAAGGAGATCCTAAACTTCCAATTCTCTTTGTAGGGACTAAACTGGATTTAACAGATGAGATAATGGTTGATGATGATTATGCGAAAGAATTTATCAATGAATTTAGCCTCATGGGTTTCCTAAAAATTTCTTCAAAAACAGGAGAGAATGTACATGATGCTTTCAATATATTAACAAGAAAAATTCTAGAGCGTCAGACGTATTGAACTCAAAATCTAATATAGTAATTCTTGATTCTAATTTTATACTTCTTCCTTTTCAGTTTAAAATAGATTATTTTAATGAAATTAGAGAAATAATTGAAGGAGAATTAAGATTTGTAATATTTCAACAAGTTATTAATGAACTTGAAGCAAAAAAGAGAAGAGAACGTAAAGCAACTAAATACCAGCGACTTCTAGATGCAGGATTACTCTTTTTAGAGAAAAATAAAACAAAATATAAATTAGAAATTGTGGAAGAAATAAAAGAGGATTATGAAACCACAGATACGTTTTTATTAAGAAAAGCCAATGAATTAAAGAGCGAAGAACGACGAATTTTTTTAGCAACTAATGACTCTGATTTACGTAGAAGGGCAAGAAAACTAGGTTTAAATATGATTTTTTTACGACAAAAAAGATATTTATCCGTTGAACGAACATAATAAGTTTTAAATTTGAATAATTAAATCATATTACTATCAAAAAAATAGATATTAGATAATGCCCAAGCCAATATTAATCAAGTGTATTACTACGGGGGATGGTGGTGTTGGCAAAACTACACTTCTTCACCGATATGTAGAGGGTCATTTTCTCGCAGAAACGCGTATCACACTTGGAGTTGATTTTTTTCTTAAAGAAGTTAAAGTAGATAGAAAAAAAATTTTATTCCAAATCTGGGATTTCGGGGGTCAAGAACATTTTAGACCTTTATTAAAGAACTATGCTTTAGGTGCTAGAGGTGCGCTCTTGTTGTTTGATCTTACAAGACCTTCAAGTTTAGACCAGATTGATCAATGGGTCGATATTTGTAGAAGAGATAATCCAGATATTCCAATTCTATTGTTAGGAACAAAATTAGATTTAGAAGACGCAATTTCTATAGATGATGAATACGCAAAGACAATTACAAAAGATTTCAATTTTTTTAATTACTTAAAAATTTCTTCAAAAACTGGTGAAAACGTTAATTTAGCATTCAAATTATTAGCAAAAGAAATAGTAAGAAATTTAGATTAATTATAATAGTAAATACCCTAGAGTCTATTCAATAAAATATTTTTCATATTATCTTTACTTAAAGTTACAGGATTATTTTTTACACTGGCTTTATCTACGATTTCAGCTATATCTTCTTCTAATATTCCAAATTTTCCTAATCTTTTTATTTTTAATTCCGATGTCCATAGTTCTAATTTCTCAATTAGAATTTCACAATATTCCGGGATTTTATCTATCATGAAACACTCTTCATCTGCAACTAACGCACCTATATGAGCATATTTCGCAAGACTTTCCTTACCTTCTGGTCCTTTTTCTTTTAATAGTTTGATATTTGTTTTTGTGGCTTCAGCTAATAGTGTACCACACACAAACCCATGTGGAATTTCAAAAAGTCCGCCAATTGGTCCCGCCAATCCATGTACGATACCCAGTCCTGCGTTTGCAAGTGTAATACCTGATAATAGTGAACCATATGCCATCCCTGAGCGAATATTAATATTAGATGATCCTTCATTGCATGCAGAAATTAAATTGTCTTTCACATAGATAATTCCGTTTTTAGCCAGCACATCAGTCATTGGATTCGCTTGTGTTGAAACATAAGATTCTAATAATTGGGTAAAAGCATCCAAGCCGCATGCAGCAGTGATATCTGGAGGACAGGTAATCATCAATTCAGGATCAATTATGGCTATATCTGGAACATAATTCTCATGACGTAATGATTTTTTATAACCGTGTGGACCAATTTCACTTATAACTGCATTCTTGGTCGCCTCCGAGCCGGTACCCGATGTGGTAGGAATAGCAATATAAGGAATTTTTTCTCCATCAGGTAATTTTGTTCCCACTCCCTCAAGATAATTTTTCACACTATCCTTTTTGGGAATCATTGCTGATATGGCTTTTCCTGCATCAGTTACACTTCCACCACCGATTCCGATAACAAGATCAATTTTTTTTCTTCTAAATTCTGAAGTATATTGATCTATAATTGTAGGAGATGGTTCTTCTTTAATAACCACTCTATCAGTAGTAATACCTCGATCATTCATGTTAGAAACAATATCAGCCCATTTGCCTGATCTTTCCAGTGAAGTGCCTCCCGTAACAATTAATATATTCTTTCCATAATTAAGAATAACATCAAAAAGCTTAGAAAATGATTTTAATCCAAAAATAATATTAGGAATTCTTGCAAAACTAAAACTCTGGATCATCTTAATCCCATTTTATCTTTTTTTTTATTAAATTGGTTTAAATTTGAATTAGTTAAATATTTAACTTACATATTAATAATAAATATTAATTATTAGGATAAATGGTTTGAATATTTTTTATAAAAATAGGTGTAACTCTTGAAAAAAGTCCATGAGAATGATTTTGAATATAGAGGTGGTGCTTCAGGAGTAAAATATTTAATGAGAGGTCCGTCGATAGATTGGGGCGTTATCCTACTTGAACCCAGTGAATTAATGGCTGATAAAGCACACGGTCATAGTATAATTGATGAAACTTTTTATTTTGTAGAAGGTGATGGTGTAATGATTATAGACGACCAAGAGTATCAAGCAACGCAAGGAAGTGTGTTTTTATGTGAGCAAAAAGAAATGCACAATATCAGGAATGATTCGGATAAACCGATAAAAATTATCTTTATTAAAGGAGAATATAAGCCAAATGACAAGCTGGAATAAAGATATATACCCTTAAACTAATATTATTAATAAAATGGAGTAATTAATCATGGCAAAGAAAAAAGCTGCACGAAAGAAAAGACGTGGTCCGCCTAGCGCACCGCCAGTAGTAACTCGTGTTAAGTTCCCGAATAGAAGAATGGGAGAAATGTTTGCCCGTGTAGTAGGGATTTTTGGAAATGACAGGATGGAGGTTTTTTGCGAAGACGGAAAACATAGAATTGGCAGAATACGGGGAAAAATAAAAAAAAGAGTGTGGATAAGGCTTACAGATTTAGTTGTAGTGAATCCTTGGGATTGGGAGACGCCGGTAGATAATAAAATGGGTAAGTGTGAAATATCTTGGAGATATTTGAGACATGAAGTGTCTTGGCTTGAACGGAGGAATCGGATTCCAGAGATTTTAGATATCAATAAAATACCTCTCTAATCATAATTGGTAATCAATTCTATCTTATTGGGCTAAGAAGCAATTGTTTTAGTAGTAGAGATCTGAGATTTCTTTTAAAAACAAAATTATATAATTTAATTATTCCTTATTACCATGTACTAATTTTTTAAAGCATATTTTAAAATCCCAAATTCAAATAAGATTCGTGAAATGAAATGGCTGATCAAGAAGAAGAGGTTGAAGAAAAAAGTAAAGTTCTTGATATACAAGATTTAACTATCAAAGAAGATGAAGATAAAGATGACTTAACTACCCTTTTTGCAGTAAGAACTACATTAAATCAGGAAAGTAACATTTTAAGACAGATATTTTACCGATTTAAGATTCTTGATGTTATACCAGATATTCGAGCCATACTGGTTAGTCCTCTACTACCAGGTTATTGCTTCTTCGAGGCCCCCCAGAAACGTGACGTTCAGATAGCGGTTCAGGGAATCCCTCATATAAAGGGAAGGATTGTGCAAAACATACGCCTTTCAGAATTGAAACATGTGCTACTTCCAAGAAGTGTGACGGAATACTTAGAAGAGGGCGACACTGTTGAAATTATCAGTGGTGTTTTTGAAGGGTCTCGCGCACTTGTAATGCGGATGCCCCACAACACTTCTAGCAGTGAAGAAGTTGTTGTGAGATTATTACAAGAAGAAACTCCAATAACTATAAAAATTCATGGGGATTACCTAAAATTAGTTGAAAAGAAGCGATTAGAGGTAATACCTGTTCCTAAAATTAGGGTATCTGGAGAAACGATAACAGATATGGCTAAATCGATAACTTTTGAGGATGAACTTGAAGAATTCGAAGAAGAGGCAGTGGAAAGCATTAAGGGCAGTGAGATAACAGAATATACAGATGATGAGGAAGATGATGAGGAAGATGAATGGGCAAAATTTGATGGTTTTTAACCCATTTTTTTTATTATTTATAGATTTTAAAAAAGATTATTGAAAGAAATCACTTTTTGTTAATATCTTAAAAATTTTTCAATAAGTAATTATAGTTATGTTGCGCCCGCCTTAAGAAACTAATTAATAAAAGCATTTTTATATTTAAACATCTATTAAAGAACTAAGGGAAATGGATAAATCATTAATAAAATGCTCTGAGTCGGATGATTAAGAATATATTCATAATGAAAGGTAATACAGGTGAATTAATCTTCTATAAAACTTATGAAGAGACGTTCAACGTAAAATTAACTAGTGGTTTCCTAAGCGCCATTTTTTCATTTGTAAAACAGACGTTAAATACCGAAGAACTATCCGAAATTGAAGTCGGGCCTTTTAGATTTATCTTCGAAATTGAAAGAATAAGGAATGACGAATTGCTCTTTGCTCTATTTAGCGATCGTACAGATAACCTCGTTGAGATAAGAAGTCAGTTAAGAGAAATAAAGAGTCAATTTCTGATTAAATTTGATTTGGATTTATTAACTGAAAATTATGATGGTGAAGTTTCAAGGTACTATGAATTTGAAGATGTCATCGATGAAATCATGAACGATCACAGCCAATTAGTGTCAGAAGATATTAAGAAGGACCTTTTAAATATTTTCAATGAATTACATACTTTTTCTTCTTTTGTAGTATCCTCAGCCCTCCTGACTCAGACTGGTAGAGTAATTGTCTCCTCTTTAGAGCCAAATATTCTTTCTGAAATAATTCGATTATTAGAAGGAAGATTTATCTCGGGAAATTATAGAGTAAATGAATTAATCTCATTAGAAAAATTCGGTGTACTTTCCTTAATCGGAATTGATCAATATTTTATTTCTGTTATACAGTTTAAGAGTAATTGTCCTTTTGAAACAGGATTAGTAATTTCAAAAAGATTTTCGAATAGAATACAGAAATTAATTAGTTGAAATTGCATTGATATTATGGTTAAAACATTTGATCAATATTATCCATTTCATCTATTTAAAAACGGTGATCTAATTTTTAATATTGAAAAACAGTTTACCAAAAATTAAAAAGATAATTACCATTTTCCTATGCAATATTTAATTATTACATAAATTTAAGATATTAAAAAAGAGGGGTAAAGAGATATGTCCAAGTTTATGGATCAAGCTATAAGTGATGAGATTCTCTCTAAATTAAGTTTAAAAAACCGATATGCGTTCATTAACAACAACCTAATGGCGATACTTTCTCCTGAACAGTTTGGATTTTTTAAGAAGGTTCAGAAGTTTTGCATGAGATTTGAAAAAAAAAATGAAATTACTCACGGACCCGAAGAAGATGTATATGATTGGATACCTACATTTGGGAAGGAAAGTTATGTAACCAGAGCACATAATTTTGATATGATCGATATCAATTATGAAAATTATGGTGCTGTTGCGGACTTTCTTCGAACTCTAGCTTTAGATAGTTTTGATCCGCAATTTTGTATGGCTATTGGAGCTACTGTACTTGCGATTAATCCAATTTATGAACATCATGAAAATATCCCTGCAAGATTAGAGGCATTAAAAGAATTAGTTTCGGGTGAATCTTCGGGATGCATTTGCATTACTGAACCTGAGAGAGGTTCCGATGCCGTGCACCAATTAACGACTTGCGACGAGCAGGAAGACGGAAGCTTTTTACTAAATGGAGAGAAGATCTACAATACCAATGCACCGAAGGCAAAGTGGGCTGTTGCCTATGCCACTGCTGAAAAGAACAATGGAAATTTAATGGCGCAATTTCTAATTAATACAAATTCTGAAGGCTGGCGATGTGATCGGGTGAATATTCCTTGGGTTCCGAAACTTTATCTCGGTCATGAATATTTTGAAAACCTTCGCGTCCCAAAGGAATATGTGCTTGGAGGCGTAGGTAAGGGTAGAGAACATTTATTCGAAGGACTCATTCCAGAACGGATAGGTATCGCATATGGAGCTATTTCTCAATGTTGGGGTGCTATTTCTCACGCTGTTATTTATGCTAACATGAGAAAACAATTCGATCAGGAAATTCTAAAGTTTCAAGGCGTAGGGTTTTTACTTACCGATCTCTGGGCGAGATGCACGAATGTAACATTAGGGTTGTTGAAGTTCTGTGAAACTTATGATGAGAAGATGGAAAAATTTGGAGGAGAAATTCCTCGAAATATTTCACAGGCTATGGTTGCCAGTGCCTCGCAATTCAAATACCATTGTTGTAACCTTTCCAAGGAGATTTGTTATGAAGCTGCGAACTTAATGGGTGGTGCAGGTTTGAGTGATAATACATTAATGCACGATTATGTAAATATTTCCAGAATCCAAGAAATTGTTGGCGGCTCTAGACAAATACAACAATATATCATGTCAATGGCGTTACGTCAAATTTTTAAGATGCTATAGAGGGCTTCCTAATAATGAAAACCCAAGAGTTTCTCCAATCTTTATGGAAATTCTAACTAACATTTTTTTTTATTATTATTTCTATCAACCAAATAAGGAAATATAAGTTGTTAAACTTCAGAAGACTAAAACACTGTTGTACTTGTCTTGTCTCTATATATATCTAAATATAATATAAATATAAAAAAATAAAATTTTTTACAAAAGAATGAGATTCTAGTCTTCTTCGGTCGCTTGTATTAATTCTTCGATCTTATTTTCAATTTCTTCAATTTTTTGTTCGAGTTCCTTGACCTTTGCATTTGTTTTGCAGGTTTTGCAGCCGTCTTCCGCCTGACATTCCGGTAAAGTATCGCAGACCTCTTGAATCCCTTCTAGTTGTTCTAGCATTTTTTCTTTTTGTTCTTCGAGTTGATCCATACTCATATTTTACACCAAATTTTTATAAGATAATAAATGTATGATAATTTATTTTTTTTTGCTTTATAAATTTGAATTACTAAGAGACTAATATTTTAAATAATAATTAAGAATTATAAAAAGTAATGGAAGATCAAAATGAATTTGAAAAAATTATCAAGGATCTTACTAATAAAAGCACGTTAGAACGTGCAAGATCAATTCCAGATGATACCATTAGAATCTTATCAATAGATAAAAAAAATAAGAATATAGAAGCTGAGATACAAGGAAATAAATTAACTCCTTATAAGATCAAACTCAATTTATCTCAAGTGAGTTTACCTCGTATTGTGTATCATGATTGTCCCGATTACTTAGCTCGGAAAAAACACAATAATAAGTTTTGTAAGCATCTCGCAAAATTTTTTTTGTTTTTAAGAAGCGAGGATCCCATCTTTGCTTCTAAAATGTTAGAAGAATTAAATAAGAAGCTAACAATGCAAACTCAAGTTAGATTGGAGATGTCTCCGGATTTAAATCATTTTATTAATATAGATATTGAAAATCAATTAGAGTTTGTTTACAATGGATTCGATTACTTTTTCGATCTTTTGAATATTAGTAAATCGGGGAGAAATTGCCTGAAGGAACTTCTAAATGAGGCAAAAAAGCTACCTGCTGCTCTTAGGGGCTTTCATGGTGGTTATAAAGGCGGGTTGTTTGATCATATTTTATTAGTTACTAATTATGTATTCGAGATGAGTAAATCTATGAAATCTCAGGTAGATGTTAAAAAAGCAGTATTGACCGCCATTTACCATGATTTTGGGAAAATTTCTTATTACTCGTATAAAAAGAAGATTGTTCATTCCAATGTTATCTCAGATCGCGAGGAATTAGATATAATTCATAGGGACATCGAAAAGAACTACAAATTTTCTGGTAGACATTATCATGTAGAAGAGGCATTAGCTGTACTAAAGAAAAATGAAGGAATACTATTCAATGATGATGAAATTTCTAAGGCAATCATTTTTCATCATGGAAAATGGAGTAAGTATTACCCCATTGAAATGACTGAGTTAGCTACTCTTATTCATAAAGCGGATATGATTGCAAGCCAAACTCATTTCGTGTAATTATGTCATAAAAAATAGTTTAGGCTGATGAAAATAATCATAACTATACCAATCAAGGCTAATCCTATGATTATGTATTTTTTAAGTGATTTTCTTGATCTATTTTTATTTTGACTAATTAATTTGCCTTCAAGGATTTGATCATCGATCTCTTCTGTTGTTACTGAGGGAGTCTCTGAGATTTCCTCTTTCTTACGAGATTTTCTAATTTTTTTTTTAAAAACTCTGACTGATTTCTTAATTTGTTCAAGTATTTCAAATGGAATTTCATCTTCTGAAATTTCCATATCTTGGACCATAAAATCACAAGCCACGGTTAACTTATAGTCTTGATTAAATTGTTTTTGAGTAAATGTTCTAATTAATGAGGATTTTCCTACGGCTGCAGCTCCAGTGAGCAAAATTTTAAATCTTAGATGATTAACATCGACAATTTCCCCTAATCTTGGTTTAATGTCAAGTATTGATGTAATTGCTAATCTATAGAATAATTTTTCAACATTTTCGTACTCCATAGCAGAAGTTTCAATGTATTCAAATAGATAATACTGATTTACTTTTTGAATAATTTCTTCTCTGGGAATGGTCTCCCCAACATTTTCTTTTAAGTCGGTTTTATTTCCTACTAAAAAAATGGGTATATTTCCAGAGCGTTCTCTAATTTCATCGAAATATTTATCAATTTTATCAAATGTGTCAGGACGACTCAAGTCAAAAACTAAACCAACAGCAGCAACACCCCTGAAAAATTCAGTTTTAAAAAAATTAAATCGATCTTGCCCTCCTGTGTCCCACAAGGACAAAGTTACTTTTAGCATGTTGTAATCCTCTTATTATTTTATAATTCCCAAGTAGCTATATATTCATCTAAAATTCTGTATGTGTTATTAAATCCCATCTTTTTATAAAAATTTATTAGTCTATTTTTATCAAAGTTCCATTGAGATCTATTTTTAAAAGAGTTAATTCCATCATTATCTAAAAAAAGAAAATCAACAATTTTGAATAAAGGTTTTGGGAGAAATTTTCCAAAAAATATGACAACTCTAAAAAGTCTATCTCGAGCAGTTATCTCTTGAGGCTTGATAACAAAAGGTTCACACACAATAACTTTTTGAGCAATATTTTGAGCAATTTTAATTAATTCTACATGTTTCGGGTATATATGATGGAGTATATCACATAGAACAATTACATCTTTTTTTTCTCCTTTATAATAACGAAAATCAAAAATATTCCTATGATTCAAAATAATTTTTTTTAACTTTATGTTTCTTTTTTTTAATTCCTTTTTTTTTATACGCTTTAGAAATCTATGATTAAGGTCTACTCCTTCATATTCTATCAAAGGATTTAAAAACCGCATCAAATAACCGGTACCGCATGGTAAATCTAAAACTCGTTTTGGTCCTACACCTATAAGTTGAGCAATAGTTAAAAATTTTTTATCTTGATCAAATAATCTCCTTGTGACCGCATTGTAAAGCCACCCACTACGGTACATTAAGCTTCTAAATCCGGTGGTCAAAACTTTTGCTTCCATTATAAACTTGTTTTATTTGTTTAGGATTTTGTAATTACATCATCATCTTGTAAAAGTATCAATTGTTTCTCAGTTATTTTTTCCTCTTTGATTGATTTATCAATAAACTCAATGCCCATTATTTTACCTGATATTTTTTTTGCTCTCCGATTGTTAAATTTACATCAGCTCCTTTAATCTGTGTCAAAAGCGAAGAAAAAGAGTTATTATCTGGAATATTGAGCATTATAGATTTTAATAATTGGCTGGTTTCTAGAGCAGCATCATAAGAAATTGATGAAATATACCCTTTCTCGCTGGTGTCTAAAACAAATAGTGATTTTAATACATCGTTCATTTCACTAATTTTAAATTCAAGTTCAAATGTACCAGAGCTCTTTAATATGCCTTCAAGGATATAATAAGATACACCGTGTTTAAAAATGATAACTTTTTTAACTTTGAGTTTCGACATAGAAATATTATAACGTCAAAATAATTTAAATATTAATAAACTCATTGGAAATAGAAAAAAAAAGATATTATTTATTCTTTAAATTTACAGATTTTCCTCAATAATCTCAAGAAAGTCTTCTTCTAGTGTAGATCCCCGCTTTGGATTTTCTATTATTGTTCCTAGATAATTTCCTTCCTTATTAAAGAAATAAAATGTTGGAATTTTTTCTAAATTAAATTTTGGATTAAGAGCTTCAGGAGGAGACCTTGTTTTATGCCAAATTTTTTGCCCTGATTTATGAAATCCGTCGACCATTATTCCATATAAAATTTGTAAAACAATGTTAGTTGTATTCATAGATTTTTGAATTTTTATCATTTTTGGCACATTTATTGAACAATCAGGACACCAGTCTGCCCCCAAGGCTACAATTTTTAATTTTTGGTTTTTGTTTATTAAGAGACTTTTAATTTTTTCAAGTATATCTACTTTTGGTTTGTAAGATTCAAAATTAAATCTAACTTTATCATCTGTTTTAAGATATTCATCTGGTGAAAGAGTAGGAGACACTATATCACTCCATTTAAGACTTACATTTACGTTCATATTTATTAAAGAAGTTGCATTTTTTATAAAAATTATTTTAATGAATCATAATATTTTTTAAAATTATATTTGTTTAAGCAAAAGATAAATCGTAAAAGAATTAATAAAACTTGAATTTTTAAATGAACCTTAAATGCATCTTCTTAAACAATATTTCATGATTACATACAAAGAAGGTTCATAATAAATCACGGTTTTTCAAGATTAATCTTGTTAATAGATCAAATATTTTATGAACATTTTCCCCGTTTTTGGAGCTACATTCAATGAAGCCATCCGCACCTTTGGATTTTGCAACCTCCATTGCCTTTTTAGTCGAAACTTCTTTTAAGTGGATTAAATCTGTTTTTCCTCCAACAAACACCAAGGGTATTTTGTAGTCAATCTCTTTCTCAATGATTTCAAACCAGTTATCGACATGAGCAAGGGATCCATAATTTGTAATATCGTACATAAAAATTGCTCCGTTTGCACCTCTAATATACGAAGGAAAGAGAAACCTAAATCGTTCTTCACCTGCAAAATCCCATATTTGTAATTTCACCATTTCTCCTTCAAGTTCAATAGCTTTCAACAAAAAATCCACACCAAGTGTCATAGATATGCTTCCCTTGAACAAATTTGTTAAAAATCTATGAGCTAACGTCGTTTTCCCAGTCTGAGAATCACCAAACAACACTATTTTAAACGTACTGGTGAAAGAAGACAATTCAAATACCCAATAATAATATTTTTATCTGATTAATGGAGAAATGACCTAAAGAAGAAGACATCTCTCAAATATTAAATTATATATAGATTTAGTCTTTAAAAACTTTTTAAAAATTAGAATTTCATTGAATCTACCATATTTTGATAGTTATGAATCTTTTTCTCGAGTTACAGTAAGGAGCTTTTTTATAAGCTTAAGAGCTCCCTCCTTTGATAAAAATTGATTTTGATTTCCACACTTTGGACTATAGATACATCCACCACATCCAATTTCACATTTGCAAGATTTTAATAAGTTAAATGCTAATTCTAATAACTCTTCCAATCTTTCATATAACATTTCAGATATCCCAATACCACCTCTATAACCGTCATATATATATATAATAGGTTGCTGTTTTACTGGATCGAAATCAATTGAAACTCCCCCCAAATCCCAACGAGAAATTTGAGCAATCGCAGGAGCCATAGCTATCGTTGCATGTTCAATAGCATGTATACAATCACCAATTTCATATCCCTCTAACTCTAAATCTTTTTGAAATTCAAATGGGATTAAGAACCATAAAGCTTTAGTTTCAAATCGGACAATTGGAATGTCTTCAAGAGGAAATCTTGAACGAGTTTCTTGAGTTAATGTATCAACAACTTTGTAAGAATAATATTCATGTTCTACTTTTACATTCCCATAGAATACTTCAATATTCTTAGAGACACCAATTTTATTTTCTTCTAAAATTTCAAGTGGAGTGATATCAGTATGTCTTAAGGATTGCGTGTAAAAATCCACATTAGCTCTCCTTAAAAAGACTTGTTTCTCATCTAAATCAAGTTCTTCTACTAAAAATGTTTCAGCTTCATAAAGATATATAGCTCCTTGATGCAAATCTCTAAATACGTAACTTTCATCCTCAACAGTTAAAAATTCCTCAGTTTGATCGGCTCTTAACATAACTTTATAACTCCGACTTGAAAGATCATTTAAACCAAACTTTGCATGAGGAAAGAAATCACTTTTCCAATAATACTTATCCCCTCGCTTCATTAGAAGAGAGTCCGAAACTAGTTCATTTAAATATTCTCTGAATAAATCTTTATCTTGAAGTCCAAAATTTTTATAATCTTCAATCTTTATAGGGATTTCCTTGGATGCACAGCAAATATGATTGCGTAATAAATATTTATTTTTCAGAGTGATTAGAATCTCTTCGTGAACAGGGCCAAATAGTTGGCTAGGATTATGAATATAAAAAAGATCCAATGGATTTTGCATTGGTATTAAAGTTGAAATGGAGAGATCTGTACCTCTCCCAGACCGCCCTATTTGTTGTTTGAAACTTGAGATGGTTCCTGGGAACCCCGAACTAATTGTTGCATCTAAGCTACCAATATCAATCCCTAGCTCTAAAGCATTGGTTGAACTAATCCCTAAGATAGTTCGATTTTTAAAGTTCTGTTCTATCTCCCTTCTCTTCTTTTTACTAATTCCAGCTCGATAACTCGAAATTCTATTTTTTAGAGCAGGTAAAGCATTTTTAACCCATATTGCTTGTAATTCCGCCATTTTTCTTGAAAGAGTAAAAGTTAGAGTTTGGATTTCTTTTCGTAAATGACTTGAAAATAAATTTTTAGTTTCTTGATGAGCTGAACGATATTTTTTAGACACATTGTCATATGGTAAATCCCATAAAATTACTTTTTTTACACCTGACGGTGAATAGTCCTTATCGACTACATTAAATTTTTCACCTACGAGTTTTTCACAAAATTCTTTAGCGTTAAAGATTGTAGCGCTTGATAATATCCATACCGGCTTAACATTATATGTATCAAGAATTCTTTTTAGTCTCCTAATAAGTAGGGCGAAATTTGAACCGTATATCCCCCTATACGTATGGATTTCATCTAAAACAATATATTTTAGATTTTTACAAATTCTATTCCATTTTTTTCTAAACCAGGGCAAATAAAAGTGCAAACCAAATGGATTAGTTATGATAATATTTGCTCTATCCAAAATCAGTCTCTTTTCTTGAGGTTCGACATCACCATCGTATACACCAATTCTGGTTTGTTTTATGTTAGTTTCTTCAAACATCTTTGATAATATGGTAAATTGATCTCTTGCTAAAGCTTTAGTTGGGAATAAATAGAGCGCGGTAGTTGTTGGGTCTTCTAAAATTGATTGGGCAACGGGTAAATTATAGCATAAAGATTTACCTGATGCTGTGGAAGTAACTGTGACAGTATTCTTTTCGTTTTGAATAAAATTAATTGCTTCGGCTTGATGGCGCCATAGTTTAATTCCATTGTTATCTAACCATCTTTGAAGTCGTTTCCGTAGCGGTTTCTCTAGCTCACTAAATTGGGCTTTTGATTCCGGAATGTGTTCCACATGGGAAATTTGGCCACAATAATAATCTTGAGATTTAATAAATTCTATAAGACCTTCAAAATCAACCATAAATAAGTTCAATATATGAAATGAATTATCTCAATTAAAAATATCAAAGAGAAGAGATTTAATTATTTCTTTAAAATTAGTTTAGAATCTTTTTTTGATTGAATCTGTATTTATATGAAATCAATCTTTTTCATATTAAAACAATTTTTTATGAATAAATTCTAAATTTAGTAAAGAGATATTTTTAGATTGAAGTATGTCCGAGTTGGAATGGAATCAACTAGATTTTCGACAATTCATCAATCAATTTGGTAAAGAAATTGTTATTGAAGCTGCTCCAATATTATTATATTCAAAAAAGGATAAAGAATATGGGGCTTATAATTCATTAATAGCTTCCGTTTTTATTACGGGCGGACTTTTCATTTATACGGCTCTCTCTTATTTTTTTGCATACTTATTTTTTAACATTATTATATTTATAATTATTTTAATTATAGGAACTATAGCGGATGTTGTATTAATTACAAATGTAATTAAATCTAATGTATACATTAAACCGCTAGAATGTTGGGTTGAAATTCATAAGAGTAAGCTGCAGAATGATGTAGAATATTATTGTATTACCTATTATCCAATTTTTACGGGTAAATGTTTCCCAAATGAAGCCAAGAATGTAATTTTTAAGTTAATCCAGGATCAGATTTATGGGAATACCATAGACATATCTCAACTTGAATTATACTTCAAAATAGACCAACAGGAGCACAATCTTATAGAACCAATAGGATTCTTCTTTCAATATTCTGAAAGTAGCCCTTTTAGAGAAGAAAATATTAACCGTGATACTTGGAGGTTTTTTCCCTTTGAAAAAGTAAAAAATGATAATTTCGTAGCAGTTGGAAATTGGGATCACCAATTTGAATGGCGTGATGATTTGGAGTATAATTTTGATAAATTACATGAATATGCACCCTGGGTTATTCACAGATGGAATGAAACTAATTTAAAACCTCTAACACAAGATTTTAAACAAAGAATTCATTGGAAATTAAGACATATTGATTCTACACCAAAATTGAATCCGTGGGAAGAGAATTTTGAAACTCAAACCTATAAAAATCCAAATGCATATAACGATATAGAATTAATTAACATGGCTATCACAAAAATAATCAGCGGTGATAAGAAAATAGAAAATTTAAAAGATATCAAAGATGATTTATTCACTTTTAAAGCTTATTTCAGAGATCTAAAGTTATAAATAGCATTTACATCTTGATCCTTAATATAAGTAAGCTTGAAAAATTCCTAAAAAAACTTAACATTAAAAAAAGAGGTAAGCTTGAAATTGGAATCATTAAAATCGGTTTCTATTCTTGAAATCTATACTAATAAGATTTCATATAATAAAAAAACGAATGTCTTTTCTGTAGAAATTTTAAATTTCATGTTTGTCGGTAATTATAAGAAATCTGTACGAGTCAGTCAAATATTAGATGATATTTATGACTCCTTTGGAGACGTTATAATAGAACGTGATAATATTTATTTTTTAGATGCTAATACAAGAACGAAAGTACACGGAAATACAAAACTGAAAAACATTAAAATTAAAATTAAAAGCAAAATTGAAATTGAGAAAAAAAAGCCGAAAGCAGTTGATAAACGTAAGGCTAAGAAAGAAGACTTATTGAAATTTAAAGAAGAAGCTTATGATGAAGAGGAACTAGATGAATTAGTTTCTGAAGTTGAAGGAGAAAAAATGGATGAATACAGAGTAGAAGAAAAGAGATCAAGAAGATTGGGGGACGCGGATCTCAAAGATATTGTTGAAGAAAGAGAGGAAGTAAAGGCAAAGAAAAAAGAAAAAAGCCTTCCTCCACCTGCTCCAGGCGGGGGAGCTCCCTCAAGGCCTTCAACAATACCAGCATCCACAGCACCCCCTCCACCGCCTTCTGATGCTTTAGCTGGCCCAGGAGCCCCTCCTCCTAAACCAATGCCTGCTCCGAGCATAGTAGCTCCTGAGGAACCGCAACCTATTGTCTATGATATTAACATGGGACTTCAATATTATTCGGTTATGATGGAACAGAGAAGTTATCTATTTTACGTGTATTTTTCACACAAGGAATTGAAAATAGTTGATGAAGAGGGCAAAGTAGTTTATGAAACAACTATTAAAATAGTTACAACCAAAAAAGAACCCCCAATTTTAGATTTACGTATTGAAGGTGAGGGATTTGAAGTACATCCCTTATTCGGTAAAGTTGAAGTTAAAAAGGAGGCGATAAATCCCCCAGTTATGATATTTTCAATTCTGCCAACAAAATCAACTAAGAAGAATATGAAAAAAAAGGAATTTGAAAGGAGGTATTTGAACGCTTATGTTGATTTTGAGGGGAAAACTATTAGTCACACTATTCTATCAATAATTGTACAACCTAAATTTTTCCGTCTTGATATTGGTCCTATACATTTAAATCTTAGTAAGAAAACAGCATTAATTATATCTTTCATTTCTATTTTAGTCGCTGGATTATCCTTAGTTTGGATTTTCTTTTCAATAGATTCATCTTCTAATTTTACGGATCTCTTAGGGGGGATTGTACCAGGACTAGGATCGATTATATTTATTGCTATATTTCTAATTACTTTGTTTAAAGAAGGAATATACCCTTTAAAGGAAAAAATTAGTGGTTTTCTTAATTTCGATCAAGCAGGAGTTCTAATAAAATAAATTTCTAATTTTTTTATTTTTATTTAACTTATTGTTTTAAGTATTCCCAGAAGTTGTTTTTCAATTCGCTAAATTCTTTATTTTTTAATTTCAAGAAATATAAAGACCTTTTTGCGACTTCAGGAAATCCTCTTACTTCTAATGTTTTTACAAGGTGTTCAAGTTTATTTGTTATAATTTCACTCATAATGCTAATATAATTAGATTCACTTACAGTAGAGATTATAGAATCGTTATCATTTATTGTTAATCTGGTATTTAATTCTTTATATCTGGGAAATTGCGTTTTGAAGGTTTCTCGCATTCCTGAGCCTTTTTCCCTCCACACAAAAGGGAATTTGGTAAGATCTTCAAAGCTTACTAAATTATCTCCATTTTGAAGCAATTCATGATTAGGAGAACATATGAATTTTATGTTTTCTTCTCCGATTTTAAGGTATTCAAAATTTTCTCTGTTGTAATTCATAAAACTACCGATTCCCGCAAAATCTGCCAATCCCTTTTTAAGGTTTTCAATCGATTTTTGAGAATTATTAATCAGAATTTTAAAGTTTGCACTAGGATTTTTATTTCTGAAATCTGCAATGTATTTAGGTAAGATATGAGATCCAGGGATAGTAGAAGCAGAAATAATTATATCTTCCATCTTTTGTAGCATAAATTCAGAAATCTCAAGCTTACAGTCATCAAATATATTGATTATAGCTTCAGCATGTTTTAGAAAAATTTTACCCGCTTTTGTTAACTCAAACTTTTTTGTTGTTCTGTTAATTAAAACAACGCCACCAAAATTTTTTTCTAATTGAGAAATTTGATGAGATAGGGTACTTTGAGAAATTGGGAGCTCTTGGGCTAATTTTGAAAAACTTTTAAACTGTGTTAATTTGATGAAGTTTCTTAAGTATTCTATATGCAATGTTCATAACACCTTAATTTCAATTTAGGATAATAATTTATTATTATAATATTATTATAATAAGGAATTACTACAATATATCTATTTATCGATTTTTTTGATAATTCATCACGAAAAAATTAATAAATCTTCTTTTTTTTCCATTATTAAAAGCTTTATTCTAAATATAAATAGGAAAGAAAAGGATAAAATGAGTGAAAAGAAAAAAACATTTACAATTGTTATCGCTGATGCGGCCTACAAATCTGAAAGACCCTACACGATGTTAAGGTTTGCGTTAGCTGCATTATTAGAAGGGCATAAGATTAATATCTTTCTAGTTGAGGATGGCATTTTTGTAGGAAAGAAAGATCAAGACCCTGCATATTATGATAATGTTGGGAAATGGATGGAAGATGTGATCAAAGAAGGAGCCAATGTAAAAGCGTGTGGTGTATGCATGAAAGCACGTGGTTTGTCTGAAGATGAATTCGTTGAGGGAATTAATAAAACTACGATGAATACTTTTGTTGAAATGTGTCAAGAAGCTGATAACGTCTTATTTAGTTAAATAGAGAAGGGGTTAATCTAAAAAATGACAATATCAAATAAATTAGACTGTACCGGACTTGTTTGTCCCATGCCAGTAGCAAAAACAAAAAGAATATTACTGGAGATGAAAAGTGGAGATATTCTTGAAGTCAGTGGAGACTTTGCAGAAGCTGGAGAGAATATCCATCGTTATGTAGGACGTACCGAGGATAAAATTTTAGAATACAAAACAGAAGGAGAAAATTTCTATTTGAAGATTGAGAAGGCGTAACCAGATACACGTCAAACGGATTATAATACTCTTTTACTCTCTTAATTATTTAACCTTTTTATTATTAAAACAATTTAACTTATACAAAAATAAATAAAGTTCTTAATGATTTCCTCGCCTACCTTTACTACTTTTGCTAGTTTTTGTTTATCGCTTTTATCAGCGAATTTCTCATAAGTAAGATGAGTTTCCGGATGAAACTGAACCGAAAAGATCGGTCTTCTAACATGCTGCATATACTGTATAATCTCATAACCATCTATTTCTTTTACCGACGTAATATTAAATTCTTTTTGGATATTAGGATCATTAGGTTTGACATAATCCAAATGTTGGATATTCACTAATATCTCAGTATAAGGTATTATCTCATCTATCTTGTCAAGCGAGACAGAAATATTTCTACTTCCTTTGTATGTACCACTCATTCGTAGCACTTTTCCACCAAACGCATATGCTGTCAATTGATGCCCAAAACAAATTGAAAAAATTGGCAGCTGATTCTCCATCTGAATTAATTTAACAACCTCTTGGTATTCCTCTTTAAGATTATTATTAGATGAAAACTCAGATACGTTTGAATCAGAACCTGATAGTATATAGCCTGAAATCCCTTCTAACTCTCCATGATCTAATTTAGAGTAATGTATTATTTTTAGTTCGACATTCTCGAAATTATCTTGAACGATATTTTTGATTCTTTCTATCCGGTCTGTAAGAAAATTAATGGAAAAATTATCAATGAGAGCTATTACTTTGTTATTATTCTTGTTTGTGGTTTTATTTGTCAATTTTCCAAGGTTGTTCAGAAAGAAGTGAATATTTTAGTTGAGGAGTAGTAAAAAGAATTATAGCTTTCGTATTTCTATTTATTAATTATAGAATTCAAATTAAGAGTTTATCATGGTAAACGAAGTTAAGTGGCAAGATTTTGAAAATAATGTTGGAAAAATAGTGAAGATTAAGGGAAGAGTGGCTGTAGAGATTTGGCAACATATGACTACAATAGTAAATTCTCATAATAATATGGATTATTTCGATTTAGATGGTAACTACCAAATTGTTGTATATTCAAAAGAGCCCCTCTCGAGAAAAGGGAAAATAGAATTAACAGGTGAAGTTATTAAGGTTGAGGGTAAATCAAAGGATCCAAGATCTAAAATTCATGATGATTTTTCTGAATATCAACTGATTGTGGAATCGTGGAAAAGTATTGAAAGTGATTAAATTATCTATAATGGTTTTGATTTCTTTAAACCATTATAATCTTTAAGGTTTTTATCGGGTTTTTTGATGATATCTTTTTTTCCGACTTCTATCTTCCTTATAAATTTCTAAAAAGCAAGATTAAAGTATGATTAGTTTTGTTTTGCCGATACTTTTTAGTCTGATTTTAAAAAAAAAGGAAAGAAAATAATAAAAAAATATTTAACGTTTCAAATTCGCGGAAACCCAATCATAATAGCCTTTATCATCTAATTCCTTGGGTACTGCTTCATAGAATTGACCGGTTATGTCTTTCAAGTGTTTAGCCGCAACCGGATGAAACATCATACATAAATCAATCCCTACAGTGCATAAGGCTAATGCATTTAGAATCTCCCAAATTGGTCCTCGATATTTACGTAATCCCCATTCAGGTGCTTTTTTCTCACTCATCCAGGCTTCTCTCGCACCCCACGCATTTGTAGTCCCACCACTAATCGGGTAAGCTAGATCAGTCTCACCTAACAAGCCAGCAACACGCATTCGTTGATAAATACTGAAACTGTACTCCATCCCGTACCCGAGTGTCGCACAAGTTGGGTCCATGACAATTCGGTTTGGGGGAAGTCCAAGCTCTAATGCATCTTTATTCATTTTGATTTGATTGTTTAAATCTAAGCTAGTCCAGAGGAGACAATTGTGATCATATTTCACTGCGAGAGGAATAACTTCTTCCCAAGTTGCCTTATCTGCCGCTGATAGCATTAATACTTCGCTTTCCGTTGCTGCGGCAGTAACTTCAAATAACTCAATATCTTTTTTCTTATTCCCTGAACATCCAATTATAACAGGAACATCAACCGCTTGTAAAATATCTTCGAGATATTTTCTTGATTGTGAAACTGGTGCGTCTCCCATTGCCGGATCGATTTCTAGAGAATGAAAAGTAATGCATTCAGCACCGAATTTATCAACAGCTAATTTCGCCCATTCAGCGGGATCACCTAAAACTTCGCCATATTCTTGTTTTATTGGTTTAGGTAGCATCATTTTAGCCCCCATATCAAAAACATCATAGGTTACCAAGGGGGGATTAGGATTTCTTTTAGTAAGCCCTAAAAAATTATAAAATGGAGGGACAACTTCTCCGCCAATAGTCGCTTTTTTGCCATTTGAGCGAATGAATTCAATAGTCTCAATTTTCCCGGGGTATTCTAGATCAAGCGAAAATTTGGCAGGTGTCCATTCTGCTTTCCCGGGGACTCCAGGTAATACTGCTTGAGCGGCAGCTTGAACGAGACCTGGTAACATTTGAAATTCAAGATATTCAGCAACTAAATCCACGTCAACGAGTTCAATTTCTTCAGTATCCTTCATGAATTTTGCAAGTTTTTTACTTATTTCTTCAAAGGAAATTTTTCTATCACTTTTTTATTTTTATTTTTTTTTTTGAAATCAATAAATAGACAATTGTAGACTTGAATTTAAGTTTATTTAAAAGGGGGTTGCGACGAATTCAGTCATTTCATGTAGGATTTTGATAATCTTCAAATCCCTATGAATGGGGATTCTGGATGCTTTACATACCTTAAGTTCTAAAGCAGTTAAATAGTCGATTATAAAAGAAATTATTTACCATAATATTTTCCGGCTGACTTTAATCTTACTTTTTCTTGGGCTTCTAATTGCTTGAAATCTATTTTTCCCACTAAAGTTTTTGGCAATTGTTTAGTAAACTCAATATTTCGCGGACAACTCCATTTAATTAAATTTTCGGTACAGAAGTTAATCAATTCTTTTTCCAATCCTATACTTTCTTTTTCAGGTTCTTTTAAAACTACATATGCTTTAACACTTTGGATTTGTTTTTCATCTGGTACGCCTATAACGCATACTTCAAGTACATCAGGGTGTTTATAAAGAATGTCTTCCACTTGAGCAGGATAGACATTAAAGCCTGAAGATTTTATCATTCTTTTTAACCTAAGTTTGAAATAGAAGAATCCATCTTTATCCATCGTAGCGATGTCTCCAGTATGGAGCCAGATTTTTCCATCCTCATGTGTTTTTAGCGTTTCTGCAGTTTCGGTTGGTTTGTTTAAGTACCCCATCATCACCGCAGGACCACTTATGCATAGTTCACCTTCTTGCCCTATTGGAGCTTCTTTCATGGTGTCGAGTTCGACAATCTTCATCATCATATCCGGAAATGGAATCCCAATACTTCCTTCTCTATATTCTCCTAGGGGCATAGCACAAATTCCTGTAACTGCCTCTGTTAATCCATATCCTTCACGTAGTTGAACGTTTGATCCATTTTTGCTACATATTTCTTCAAACTTTTCTTTCGTAGTGCGCGGTAATGTATCCGCTCCACAAAAAGCTACTTTTAAGAAACTCAGGTTAGTGTTTTGAAAACTTGGATTTCTATTAAGGGCTTCATATAATGTGGGAACTCCAAAGATCAAATTGGGTTTTTTTACTCTAATTAAATCTGCTACCTGATCGGGAGTAAATGATGGCACTAAAATACTCTTTCCTCCTCCCATAAAAATCGCATTAACGCACACTCCAAGGCCAAACCCATGAAATATTGGCAAAAGTGCAAGTGCTGAATCTTTATCAGATAAATCCATCCAAGTAGCAACCTGAGTTCCTTCACATATAAAATTGTAATTTGAGAGCATGATTCCTTTTGGGACTCCAGTAGTTCCTCCAGAATATAAAATAACTGCCATCTCATCATGAGTCATCCCTGAATCTGTTATTTCTGAATATTGATTAGCCATAATATCCTTCCACCAGACTAATTTAGGATTATCAGGGACATCAACCGTATCTTGTCCAAATTTTGTTAGGATTAGTGATTTTAGAGGTGTTTTTTCCATGATTTCATCAAAATTAGGATAAACTCTGTCAATTGTTAATGCGAAAGTGCTATTACTCAAATTTATGAAGAATTCGATTTGTTTGGGAGGACTTAAAGGATGGATCATGCTTGCAATGGCTCCGATCTTATTAATTGCATAAAAACAAATTATACCTTGAGGAGATGTTGGCATTGAAATTGTCATTATCTCTCCCTTTTTCAGACCTAAATTGGATAAAGCTCTTGCGCATTGATCAATCTGTTGAATTAGTTGTGTATAAGTCGTTTCATTACCCATAAAATCATAAGCTATTGAATGAGGATATTGTTCAAAAGTTTTAATTAGGGCATTGTACATTGTCGTTTTAGGATAATCAATATGTTCAGGAACATGTTTATCATAAAACTTCAACCACGGTTTTTTTTCATACATATGTATTCACGAGCTATGATAAATATCGAAGTATTATAAATAAATCTCAATTAATTTTTAATCAATTCATAAAAAAGTCTTAGAAGAAGATATTTTTAGATGTATAATAAAAATATGGTTTTATTTTCTTATTTTTTTTTTATTAAGTATGAGTATTAAAGCTACTGCGAAGAAGATTGTAAGCATTATATACTCCAACCTGAAACTTGATATAATTGGCAAATAATATCTCGTTAAATCTTCAGTACAACTAATAGTAAAAGTATCTGGCCCATCCCCAACTAAGATGATTTCAATGTAATGTATTAAAGTGTCTTGAGCGGTAAAGTTAAGATAAGGATTATCATCAATATTATACGCAACTGTCTTAGGACTGCTAAATATTTCAGTATTCAAAGTTTTATCATTTTTTACAAATGATTCAGTTGGTCGCTGATCAAATATAAAAAGGGTAAAATTTCCATTGTCTTCGTGACTTACATTGATTTCAATACTGTGACCCTCTTCTATATCAACTAGGAAAAAGACGTAATTACCATCTTTTATATAATCAATATACGTAAACGCTGTGGCACTAATAATCGGAGCCATTAGAAAAAATAATAAGCCAAGAAGAATTATCTTTTTGAAGTTCATTGCATTAATGAAATCAGAATTATTTTAAAATTTTATTTAAATGATTTCATATTTCAAATATAAATCTTATAGGAATTGGCTGATTGAATCATGAGTAGTTTAGCCTTAGAAAATTTAGATTTTGGGAAATATCACGGTTTAGGCAATGATTACATAATAATTAACGATATTAAGTGGATAATTCCAGAAGAGAAAAAATCAAAATTAGCTGTCAAGCTCTGCGAATTCCATTTTTCGATTGGAGCAGATGGTTTAATTTTTGTTTGTAAATCTGACACTGCTGATATAAAGATGAGGATATTTAACGTTGACGGATTAGAAGCAGAGATGTGTGGGAATGGGATAAGATGCTTTTCAAAATATGTTTATGAGAAAGAGATTGTTAAAAAAAATGAGATAACTATAGAAACTCTCAAGGGAATCTTGGTAGCGAAACTTAGCATAGTAGATGATAAAGTTAATAGTGTGGAAATTGATATGGGCCCCCCGATTCTGAAATGTGAAGAAATTCCTGTTTTGTTAGATAGTCCGGTGGATCGATGTGTTAATGAACCTATAGTAATTTTAGATAAAATATTCAAAATAACAGCAGTTTCAATGGGAAACCCACACGCAGTTATATTTACGGAGAAGCTCCTAAATGACGATATATTAAACATGTATGGTGCGGCAATAGAGTCTCATCATCGCTTTCCAAATAAAGTAAACGTCGAATTCGTTAAAGTTATTTCTGAAGAAGAAAGTATTGTAAGAGTGTTTGAAAGAAGTGTCGGAATCACAAAATCATGTGGTACAGGGGCTTGTGCTTCTGTGGTTGCAGGTACTATATTAGGTATTTTTAAAGAAAAAACACCTATAGTAGTGCATAATGATGGAGGAGATTTAATTATAACTTATACTGGCAAAACTGTTCTTATGGAAGGTCCTATAGAAAAAGTTTTTGAGGGTATAATTGAGAGACTTGAAATTTAATGAAATATTCAATACTTAAATAGCCGAATTTTGAAAAATTATGAAGTATATTGATTGGTTGAGCAATAAAGAATTAGAATATAGAGAAGGAATTCTGTATTTTGCAAATTTAAGTACAGTAGAAATCGCTGAAAAATTTGGCACTCCAATTTACATTTTAAATGAACAATTAATACGAAAGAGATATAAGGATTTAAAAAATACTTTAAACTCTAAATACAAGAAAAATAAGATATATTTTGCCGTAAAATCTAACACTAATCTATCAACTTTAAAAATCCTACTTTCTGAAGGATCAAATTTTGATTGTTCTTCAACAGGAGAGATATATGCTTGCTTAAAAGTAGGAGTTCCTCCAGATCGAATTATTCACACCGGGAACATGTTTACAAATGATGATTTTGAATATTCAGTTGATAATGGCATATTAATTAATTTAGATAGCTATAGTCAATTAAAACGATTATCAGCTATTTATGATAATAACGGTGCAGAAAAAGATATTATTTCGTTTAGATTTAATCCCGAATTTGGTGCTGGTCATCATTCCCATACAATTACAGCAGGTAAAGAAATTAAATTTGGGATTTTAGAAAACCAAATAGTGAAAGCTTATTCAAATGCACGAGATTTAGGCTTTAAAAGGTTTGGAATTCATCAGCATATAGGCTCTGGCATCATTAATCCCCTTGATTTTGAAAAACCAACAGAAAAATTTTTATCAATAATAGAAAAGTTGGCAGAAACCTTAGGAATTCAATTTGAATTTGTAGATTTCGGGGGAGGAATTGGAATACCTTACAATCCCGAAGTAGACCCACTTGATTTAAAAAGATATAGTGATATTGTTCTTAATAGATTCATTAACACTGTCGAAAAGGGAGATATTGGAAATCCTTTTCTTTATCTTGAGCCAGGACGTTACATTACTGCGGAGTCAAGCGTAATCTTAACTCAAATTAATACCATTAAAGATAATGGATTTAAAATGTTTGCTGGAATAGACGCGGGGTTTAACACATTAATACGTCCAACCATGTATGGTTCATACCACCATATAATTGCTTGTAAAGAGAAAAAGGAGGGAAAAACTTTAAAATATGATGTAGTTGGACCCATCTGTGAGTCTGGAGATGTGCTTGGTAAAGAAAGGGAGCTAGTTGAATTGAATGAGGGTGAATTTTTGGCTATATTAGACACTGGAGCTTACGGTTTTACAATGAGTAGTCCTTATAATTCAAGACCAAGACCTGCTGAAATTTTATTAAATGATGGAAATGTGTACAAAATCCGTAATGAAGAAACCTATGAAGATTTGATAAAGAATCAAATAGTTCCAGATCATTTAAAATGATGAGTTTTTATTTAACATTAAAATTAAAAGTTCGTTTCTATTATTTTAATATGAGATAAAATTATAGAAAGTGGGACAATTAAGGCTTGGATACCCTTTAATACTCTCGATGAAGTGTTGGCATAATGAAATCTAAAAATAGTCTTATGGCTTAGAAGATTAATGATAATACCGATCTGCACTGATCTTTTTTATAATTTTATCTTACTTAAAACTTAATTCAGTCCAAGAACTTCACTCGTTGAGAAAATTTTATTTTCTTTAGCATTTGCAATGAATTTAATTGCTTTAATAGCACCCTCAGCAAAACATTCTCTACTATGAGCTTGGTGTTTTAATTCTATTCTCTCTCCCGGTCCTGCGTACAGTACTACATGGTCACCCACAATATCTCCGGCTCGAATGGAATGAATTCCAATCTCATTTTTTGCTCCAACTAGGCGTTTATTTGGCCCTTTACTGCGTCCAAATTTCGCAATTTCCTCAAAGTCAGCTTTAAGAGTATCACTTATTATTTGTCCAATTTTTAACGCTGTTCCACTCGGTGCATCAACTTTTCTATGATGGTGTGTTTCTAGTATCTCTATATCCCAGTCAATTAAGTAATTAGTCAATATTGAGGCTAACTTAAAAAAAATATTTACGCCTGTAGCCATATTTGGTGAGACAACTCCAGGGACTTCATGTATTCTTACTTGTTCCTCAAATCTTGTTAGAAAGTCTTGAGATAAGGCTGTTGTGCCTATAACACATCTGAGACCATTCTTAACACACAGCAAACAATTCTTTTCTGTTGCCTTCGCTAAGGTGAAATCCACTACTACATCTGGTTGAGTATCATCGATTACTCCTTGAAGACTATGTACATCAGAAATTCTAATTTTATTTGGATCACGAGAGCCTACAATAAACCCAAGATCATCATTGATTTGCGTTGTATCACAAGCAGCTACAACTTCTATATCATCGTCTTCTAAAGCCATTTTGCTAATTAACCTTCCCATTGAACCAGTAGGACCTAAGATTAACAGTTTAATCAATTTATTATCCTCCAATTTAAATTAAGTTTAACCTTTCTAGTACATTTCTTATTTTCTCTTGATTCACTTTTAAGGGAGGAGTTAATGGCATCCTCATCCTTATATTCATTAACCCCATTATATCAGCAGCATATTTCACAGGTCCGGGGTTAGATTCAATAAATAAGACTTTAAATAAATCATATAGCTCTAGGTGCATTCTTCTTGCTGTTTCCCAATTATTATTTAGCATAGTGTTTGTAAATTCAACCAACTTTGATGGGATAATATTAGAGGCAACACTAACAACTCCTTTACCACCAAGAGCCATAATATGATATGTCATGCTATCATCCCCACTTAATATGATAAAATCATCGGGAGTGGTTTTGATTATTTTTGTAATTTGATCAATATTACCACTGGCACATTTTACTCCTACAATATTATCTTTTGAATATGCTAATTTTGAAATTGTTTCAGGTTCTAAATTTCTTCCAGTTCGACTTGGAACGTTATATAAAATGATGGGTAAGGTTACTGAATCTGCAATTGCTGAAAAGTGATCTATTAGTGAATGTTGAACAGGTTTATTATAATATGGTACCACAATTAAGATCCCATCAGCTCCAACCTTTTCAGCATACTGAGAAAGGGAAATAGCTTCTTTAGTTGAATTACTTCCCGCACCCGCTAATACAAATGGATCTTTTCCACTTTTTTTTGCTTCATCAACAGTAATATCCATTGCAACATGGTGTTCTTCGTGAGACATAGTAGCACTCTCACCAGTTGTGCCCATTGTCAATATTTGACATCCATTATCGATTTGAAATCGGATAAATTCTCGATATTTCATTTTATCTAAGGATAAATCTTCTTTAAACGGAGAAATCATTGCTGTGATTACATTTTTCAGTTTTTCTATTCCAGGTATAATTAATTCACCAATTTAGCATTATTTTTTAATTGATTTAGGCAATTATTAGTAAAATTCCTATATAAGCCTTATTAATAACTTCTAAAAGATTTGTTACAAATAAATTAAATTAATTATTTATAAATAAAAAAAGAAAGAAAACCTAAAACAATCAAATTTATTCTATAATCATTATTTTGGAAAATCAAACCAAACCCTTTTTATACAATAGATAAAAGTTAAATGTTAAATAAACAAACTTTTTTTAAGTATTAGAAAAATTACATACTTTTTATTACTTCATCCATATAAAAATAAAAAGGGGTCACAGCTTTGAATAACCCTTCTCACAAAATAAATGAGACTAACGGGAAAAAAGCAAAAGGAAGATCTTTAGTAGATTCTGAAGAAACTTATCGTAAGTTATATGAAGGCGCACCTATCGCATATTTTTCAATTGGCGAAGACAAAATAATTAAAAACTGTAACAATGCCAGCACAAACCTTTTAGGATTTACAAAAGCAGAATTATTAGAAAAAACCATTTTTGACTTATACGCTGATACACCGGAAGGTTTATCAAAAGCAAAGGAGATTTTTAAACAATTCATAAAAGGAAAAATGATCCTAAATGAAGAACTTCAGATGAAAAGGAAAAATGGAGAGGTTATTTGGATAAGTTTAACCGTAAACCCCATAATAAATGAGAAAGGAAATATCGTAGAATCACGTTCTATGGTTGTAAACATTACAGAACGTAAAAATGCAGAACGAAAGTTAATAGAATCTGAAAAGAAATATTACGAATTATTTAATAAGATATATAGCAGTGTAGCCGTTTATGAAGCAATCGATGATGGTAATGATTTTATCTTCAAAGATTTTAATTTAGCAGCAGAAAAAGTTGAAAATATTAAAAAGGAAGATCTCATCGGAAAAAGTGTAGTTAAGATGTTTCCGGGAGTTAAGAAGTTCGGATTGTTTGATGTATTTCAGAGAGTATGGAAGACTGGAGTTCCAGAACATCACCCTATTTCCATTTATAGAGATGAGAGAATTTATGGTTGGCGTGAAAATTATGTTTATAAACTCCCTACAGGTGAAATTGTTGCCGTTTATGAGGATATAACAGATGAGAAATTGAAAGAAATTAGATTAACGGAATCTGAAGAAAAATATCGTAGTGCTTATAATCGTAGCAACTTGTATAAGGATATTTTCACGCACGATATTAATAATATCCTTCAAAATATTTTATCTTCGCTTGAACTTTCAAAGTTTTATTCACAAAGTAATGATAAGAACAAAGAATTTGAAGAAGTTACATCCCTCATTAATGAGCAAGTAATAAGAGGGAAAGAACTAGTAAAAAATGTACAAAATCTTTCTCAAGTTGAAGAAGGAAAAAATGGGATCTATCCCATTGAAGCTCTTCGAGTTATTAAAAAAACGAGTGAAGCTCTAAAGGAGAGTTTTCCTGATAAAAATATAAAAATTGAAATTAATTCTTCCCTGAATGAATATTTTGTTGGGACTAATAAATTATTGAAAAATATTTTTGAGAATATCCTTTATAATGCTGTTTACCATAATGAAAATAACATAATCAATATTACAGTAAATGTATCTAAAATAAGTAAGAATAATGCTAATTATATCAGATTTGAAGTGTTAGATAATGGTCTGGGAATCCCTGATTCAATGAAGGGTAACATTTTCTCAAGAGAATATAAAGAAGGAGAAATCCCTACTGGTATTGGGTTAGGTCTTTTACTTGTAAAAAGAATAATTGAGAAATATAATGGAGAGATAAGTGTTGAAGATCGGATCATAGGAGATCACCATCAAGGGAGCAAATTCATAATTTTAATTCCTGAGCGCCAACCTAATAACTGAAGAAGATTCTTAATTTCCATAATATTTTTTTTGGAAAAACTTTAAGAACTCTGTGAAAGGGAAGCAAAAAGCTTAAAAATGTAGAGTTCGATTTAATTACTATTATATTTCAACCAATTGGAGTAAAATGGGTTTCAATTATCTTAACAAATTTGATGGGACTCTCTTAGGAGTGGCAATAGGAGATACTCTCGGTCATCCTTTTGAGGGCGTTTTAAGAAAAGATATCAAATCAAGGTTTGATAATTTTGAAGAGTTCATTCAAAATAATAAAAAGTTATTTAATACATATACTGATGATTCACAATTAACGTTGCATACTGCAAAAGCCTTGATCCAAGGAAATGGTTTTACTTATGATAATTTTATCAAAGAGTATATACGTTGGCTTAATGATCCTCCAATAGGTCCTGGATATGGATGCATTTCATCAATAAGAAAATTGAAACAGGGGATTTCATGGCAGCAAGCAGCTTCAAATTCGGGCGGTAATGGTACTGCTATGAGAATAGCACCTATTGGTCTATTCTATTGTAAGAACATTAAAGAATTAAAAAAATATTCGATTGAATCAAGTAAAATCACTCATTCTCATCCCGCTGCTTCAGCTGGAGCAGTTATAATTGCAAGAGCAATCGCGTTCTTAATCGATAAAGACCCAAAAACTGGTTTTTCTATTGATGAGTTCTTTGAAGCTTTAACTTCCATAATATCAAATTCTCAAGAAGAGATTTGGAAAGAATTTGTGAAAACTCTCAATAAACTAAAATTAAATTTACACTTACCAATTGAAGCTGGTTTAATCAAATTTTCACAAATTGGTGTGAAATCACCCTATTTTATAGAGCAATACTTAGGACAAGCTTTTGTTCATCCATATACAATGAGTACTGTAATATGTTCAATATTTTTATTCCTTAAGAGGAGAAATTCATTTAAAGAATGTATCTATGAACTTGCGACAGCAGGAGGAGATAGTGATACGATTGGAGCAATAGGAGGAAGTCTAGCTGGAGCATATTTCGGTTTAGAAAATATCCCATTAGATTTAATAAAATTAGTTAAGGATCATAAGAAAATCTTGATAATTAGTGAAGCTCTTTACAATAAATTTAAAAATCAGTTAAATTTAAGTTATTCAAAATAATTTACAAGAAGCTTGAATTTAGATATTCCAAACAAGAATTGCAAAACTCCTCTGGTTTTTTATCTGTATCTGCTAAACAATTCGAGAATTGCATTATGCAAAAATTATAACAATGTTCCAAACCAAATGTGTGCCCTAATTCATGAAAAGCTTCCTTAAATACCCTTAAATCAAATTCATCATTATTTGTAGACTTTTTATATAAAACTGCTGATTCTTTATAAAATTCATCTCTCAATCTCGTTACTGAAATTAATGCTTCCTTGGAAAGAAACCAGGCTGTTCCAAAAATAAAATTATAATCTTTTGTATAGATGTCTTTATCCATAACTCCTAAAATTCTAAATATGTATTTTTTATGATACCTTTTAGATATTTCTTCTAGAATCCTTGATGCATTATATTGCCCTCTTTCCCGGTTATACTCTAAGTTATCTAGCTGGATTACATCAGAGTGAATATCCACCTTAATATTATATCCCTCAAATGCTATATTAAGATGCTTTTCTAAATTCATTAATATTATTAAATCGATTACTCCAATTCTTAGAAGATAAATCTTTCTTCCCTTCATTATCTACATAATAGAAAGAATCTAATAGTATTTAAAAAATGTTAATAGATCGGTGTTTAAATTATTATTACTAATTTTTAAATAACCAACTATCTTCTTCATTAACGTAACGAAAATTATTATTCTATCCATACTTATTAGAATGCTTTCAAATCTTCAAGAGTGTGAAAGAAATGACTGTAACTAATAGTTTATTAAAAGATTTTAATGAGAAATATGAGTTCTTAATAAATAACATTAAAGACGTTATAATTGAGACTGAATTAGATGGAATATTTACGTATGTTAGTCCTCAAGCTTATGAACTATTTGGATATCGACCAGAGGAATTGTTAGGAATAAGTTTTCTTAAATTTATCCATCATGATGATTTATCAACCATTACGGAAACATTGAGCCAAATTATTAATTCTCAAGAAGTTTTTTCGATAGAATACAGAGTAAAGCACAAAGTAGGGCATTTTATTCCAGTCGCTTTCCATGGTAGTTTAGTTAAATCTGGAGATAATCATAAACTCGTAGGTGTTTTACGAGATATTTCAGATAAGAAAATTATTAACCAGAAACTCGAAGAATCGGAAAAAAAATTTAAGCTATTATATGAAAATGCTCCTCTTCCTTACCAATCATTAGATGAGAATGGTAATATATTAGAAATTAATAAAGCATGGCTTAAATTTTTTGGATATTCCAAAGATGATGTTATAGGAAGGTGGCTTGGTGATTTTATGGTACCATCATCAAGCGGATTTTTTAAAGCACAGTTTCCACTTTTTAAAGAGCAGGGTGAAGTTCGTGATGTAAAGTATGAAATTGTTAGTAGTGATGATACACATAAAACAATATCATTTAATGGAAAGGTAAGCTATGATGAGTTTGGAAATTTTGAACGAACTCATTGTATCTTTATTGATATCACTGAAAAAAAGAATATGGAGAGGAAATTAAAAACAAGTGAAGAAAAATATCATGCTATCTTTGAGCAAGCTATGGATTCAATTATTCTCATCGACACTGATACTGGGGAAATAGTTGATTTTAATGAGCAAATGCATAAGACCCTAGGATATACTCGAGAAGAATTTAAAAAACTAAGAATTCCAGAATTCGACCTGATGGAAGATGAAGAGGACTATAAACAACATTTAAAGAAAGTAATAAATGAAGGATCTGATTCTTTTGAAACTAAATATAGAACAAAAAATGGGGATATTAAAGATATCCTAATAAATGTGAAAACAATTAAAACAATGGATAAGGTATTTCTTCACTCAATTTTACAAGATGTTACTGAACAAAGAAAAGTTAAGAGGCAAGTTGTTGAAATCAACTCCTTAAAATCTGAGTTGCTTAAACGAACATCCCATGAACTTAAAACACCACTAATTTCGATCAAAGGCTTTACTGATTTATTGATAGAGTTGCATAGAGACAAATTTGATGATGAATCTTATACTATACTTGACGAGATAAAACATGGAGTTGAAAGACTTGAAACTATAATTAACAAACTCTTAGAAACCTCTCATCTAGACTCAGGTCAAATACAGATTAAACCAACAAGAGAAGATTTAACTTTTTTAATTAAGTTTTGCGTTAGAAATTTGAGAGGGCTAGCAGCAACCAGGAACCTTTTCATTAATTTAAATGTTTATGATAAGATCATTCTTTATTTTGAGAAAGAGAAGATACATGAAGTCATTAGTCATCTAATAATAAATGCTATAAAATTTACACCTCCTTACGGAGAGATACAAATCCAATCTGATTATCGAGATGATTATGTTGTAATATCAGTTAAAGACAATGGTATTGGTTTTACTAAAGAGGAGAAAAAAAAGATTTTTAAAAAATTTGGTAAAATTGAAAGATATGGTCAAGGGTGGAATATTGGGATCGAAGGAACTGGAATGGGTTTATACACTTCTAAAAAGATCATTGAATTACACGGAGGAGAGATATGGGTTGAATCCTTGGGAAGAAATAAAGGATCAAAATTTAGCTTTTCTCTCCCATTAATTAAAGAATAACTTAAATTCTCATACTCCTTTTCAATTTTCACCCATCAAATTGATAAATTATTTTAATTTTTATTCTTTGTATTATATATCAAGCTAACTAAGTTTCAAAATTTCGAAAATACGATTTTTATTCTCCTCTTTAATCTCAATAAAATTGATCTATAAAGATATTTCCCATCTAATTCTCAATAATATTACAATTTTAAATAGCGCTTATTAGAATATTTAATGTTCTATTTGAAAACTCAAAATTACGGAGTTTAATGCGCTTGTATAATATGGTAAATAATATTGAACTACCTGATTTTGGAGGAATTTTTGAAATAATAGAATATATGCTGGAAGTGTTTAACGATTTCTGGTACTTTTTTTTTAAGAATGGAAATTTCGTTCTATTTCTCATTTTCTCAATTATGGGAATAGTTTTACTACTACATGCAAGAGAAAAAGAATATGACGAAAAGGTTCATGGAAAAGTTGAATTAGTGAAAAGACGAGGGAGAGCCGGGTCGGCAATTTGCGTTTTTATTGGTTTTGGATTTCTATTAAATATTATTACTCCACTTCTCTTTGATATTTTCAAAAAGTTTCCAGAGCCGCAAATTGTTATTAAATATGTAGATAAGATAGAAACAATCATTTCGCTAGAACAGGTTCACACGTTAAACATTTATGAGAAAAGTATGTTTTTTTTGATCAGTTTTCTCTCATTCTTGTCAATGCTGCTAATAGCTATTGGCATTTATCTTATGTGCTATAACAAGTTCATAATTCGCTCTAAATTAAAATCTTTTGCTTTTATTGGAGCTGGAATTGTTTTTTGGATTTTCTTTGGTTTCAAAACTTCTCTGAGATTAATAGTATAGTACTATCTAGTCTTAATGCCTTTTTCGATTTTCTTGTTTTTCATAGAGTTTTTCAAAGTAATTCTTAAGTTTATCAAAGGAACCGTCTGAATCCGAAGAAGCCTCTAAAGGCTCAACTTCAAGAAATTCCTTTTTTACAGACTCCAAATATTCATCCTCGAGATCAAAATCCGACCTTGAATTCAATTTATCTTTTTTACCTTTATTTCTCATAACTCTCACAATCTTATTTTTTATTGTATTCAAATAACTGCCACCATTTTGTGAAGGATGTTTAATTTTTTCTTTCTTCTCACTTCTCATTTTATTAAACCTATCTAAAACTTTCTGATTATTTTCATTGATTTCCATGATTTTTAACCATTCCCTAGAGATCAGCGGAACTTCTAGTAGAAAAGGTCTTTTAATTGAATTAACTCTCACGATACATTGCCCCTTTTCTAAGATTGATAGATATTCTTCATTCTCTACATCTAGATTTAATAGTTTGCATAGAAATTCTTTATCAATGTGTGTCTTAAAGCATATGAGTACACCGCAATTAGCCAGAATCTCTTCGCTTATGTCGGGGTGAGTTGCCAGTGAAATTAAACACTCACCCGTACCCCGTTGAAGTAGTGCAATGTCTTCTAAATATGTAGTTAATTTGTTTTTCCTAGTAAGATCTTTTGGAGCAAAGTACTGAGTATCCTCAACTATAGTAATGTGTTTTATCCCTTGAAAATTGAACGCTCCTCGGGTAAGGTTTTTATCCCATAGATATTTCAACACCATGTTAAGAAAAAATAGGGCATCTTCCTTCTCCCCTCCTAAGCGGATAATGGAGCTCAAATCAATTAAAATGTTTCTTTCGAATAGAATTTCCATATTAATTTCATGTTCCGTATCAAATATCGCTTTTAAGGAACCTAATGAAAATCTTCTTATCCTATTCGTAATGCTGATAAGTGTCTGGCTTAGCATCGGTATCTCATTCTTCTTATTCTTAGCATACCCTTTACAGTATTCATAAAAACCTTCCCAACTCTGAAATTGCTTGTTCTGGCAGACCTTTGTTAAAATTTCTATTAACACCTTTTCCATCTGCGGAGAGAACTCGGCATTCTCATCCAAAAATTTCCCGCTTTTCAGTATGTCAAAAATTCTTTCTGCGTGGACTTCTGGAAGCGACTCCCCCGGATTAAATATGTTTATTGAAAAATTTTCTCCAGGTCTGATTATCAACAAATCATTGACTTTTCTCTGTAAAAAATGATATTCCCCCTTGAATTCTGCCAAAAGGAAGGGTATCTTGTATCGGTTTGTCATGTTAATTAGAAAATTCTGTAAAAAATTACTCTTCCCTGTTCCCGTTGCCCCACACACAAACATATGCTTCTCAAGATCTTCAAGCGATAGAAAGAATTTCCCTTTTTTGTGCCCGTCTTTCACGATTTTCCCTATTTTTATCTTTCCTTTCCTTGCTTTAAAGAATGAGGGCTTTTTCAATTCTACAATATCATCATCAGAGTTATGTATTGAATAAATAAAGAGTACTGTAGAAAAACATAACAAAAAGAGAAAAAGATTATCCAAGAGTATTTGTTCTGAAGATCTTACTGAATCTGTAGAATTTATCATGTAGGGAAGTGAATTGAAACCAAGAATAGTTATTGAAATTCCTAGTATGATGATAATTAGGTACTTTAACTTATTTGCTGAATTCTCTCTCTTCCGGGCTATAAAGAATACTGTATTTAGGATTATGATAACAACGTTTAAACCTAAATAAAATAACAGAAACTCAGAAGAATCCAGAAAATTTGCCATTTAATTCTTTTTTGATTAAAAACATTAAAACACCACTCTATTTCTTAATTGATCGATTTGTGTTTTAAGTGTTAGAGCTTGGAGGTACGTATCTCTTAAGAATAAGAAAAATAATAGAAGAGACAAGTAAAGCTTCAATTTCATGTAGGAGTCATGATCTAAATTAAAAGAAATAAATATTTATGATTTTAATCAAAATTAAGTAATCCTATTATTTTTTTTAAAAAATTAATTAACTCTAGGTATTTAAACACTACCATTTTTTTTATTTTTATATGGAAATAGACCTATTTATCCCTTTAGAAGAATTAAACTCATCTTTCTATAATAAACTACTGACATGTTCAGGAATTGTAACGGAATTATCTTCCGAATTTAAAGACGACAACTATGGATTCATTCAAATCGCATTTTTAAGGAGTCCTAGAAAACATAATCAGCGAATAGGAATTCAACAGGATGTATGTGTAATTTTACAAGAAAATTTTGTTGGAAAGATGAGTTTGGGGGATAAAATACAAATAACAGGTATATTAAGAGTCTATAATGCTAATTATAAAAAATCGAATTATACCATTCTAGCTAAAGAAATAAAAATAATTAATAATGAAGCTATTAATACTCTCACCGAACAAGAAATTGAGAAGTTTGAAACTTTTGCAAAACAACCATTAGTGCAACAGAAAATAGCAAATTTGATCTTCCAAAATGTATTAATTGATGATGATATAAAATTAATTGGGACATTAATTCTTTTTTGTGCTGAATCACCTATTTTATATGAAAAGGGGATTCATTCTAATATAGGTTTTTTAATTATTGGAAGTTCAGGAACATACAAAACAACTTATTTAAAAACTTTAGGAAAACTACGGCCTAATTATAATTACCAAATTAGTCAAATATCGGATACGAAATTTATCGGAAATAAAAGTCGCTATAAAATTGGGGGAGATTTTTGTAAAAAAGCGGGATTAGCAGATTTAGCTAAAAATGGTATAATTTTAATCGATAATTTAGAAGAACTAAAAAATTATACATTATCTGACTTAGATAAAAATTATAAAAAAATCTTAAGGAAATCCTCAATTGTAGCTGCAGTTCATTCGAGAGAAAACCAATTTAACGATGATTTGTCTATTTATAAGAGTATTCAATTTCCTAGAAAAAATACACTTCTTAGAAAGTTTGATATAGTTCTATATGCTCCTATTAAACCTAATAGTCAAATGAAAAGTTTTAGAGATGAATTTCTAATGAGAATAGAAGAAGAGAATAAGGACTTCCTGATTTCTAATGAAATTTTAATTAAATTTATGAATTATGCTAAAATCAAATATGATCCAATGTTTAAAGATGAGAAAGTGAGAGAGCAAATTGTACAATTTAAAAATGAAGTACTTGAACTTAATGAAAAGAAAAACTTATTCAGAACAATAGATCCTAATAACCTTATTAGAGTACTATTTATATTGTGTAAAGCATATGCTAGAATAAGTCTTAGAAATGAAATTACTGGTAAAGATGTTCAGAATATAATTACCATATATAAAAAATCATTGGTGAATCTTGAATTTATTTAAATTTTAATTCTTCCAATCTTTTCAACAAAAATAAAAAAAAAATATTAATTTATATTAGGGAATTTAATTTCTACGGGTTCATGCTTTCCTTTACTCACAATGAAAGCGTGTCCTACTGGAAGTTTTTTCAATCGCTCAAGGTCTTCCTTATTACTGAAGTATTCTTTTATGTAATTGATACCACTTCCTTGTGTCTGGAAAAAAATCTTCGAATTACATAAATCGATTATTCCTTTTTTCACATCTGCGACGCTCTGAGTAGAAAAGGCTACGCCATAATCTCTCTTTCTCCCGCGGTGTACAACTTCATCTAAGAATTTGATAATACGCTTTAAGTACTCTGAGTCTGCTTGAGATTTAGACTTGGGCAATAGACGTTGTACTTCATCCAAGAAGAATACTACATTGATTTTATCTTTACCTTTTAATGCCCGTTTATGTAGAATTGCTAATAGATAAAGACCAACAATTCTTTGATGTGCATCGCGTAAATTATATGAATTAATCACCGTTACTTTTCCAGACATCAACATTGCTTCGAAATCAATTGGTTTTACACCGGGTACATCAAAGATTCTCAGGGAAATTGAATTCATTGCTCTTTTAATTGCCTTTTGGGTACTATCTGTAACACCGTACTTTTCTTCTTTCATGTACTTAAAAATTAGTTTTGTTAGAACTGGTAGTGTAAACTCCTTTTCAGCATTATCTTCAATTATATCATAAATTATGGTTTGAAGAGTGTCATGCGAAATTGGTGTCAATTCGTGTAGGAAGTAAGGTAAATCTACTGGATCGATTGCTTTCAAGGTTAAACAATATCCATTTTTTGTATCGATATTTACAAAGCGAAATTTCCCGAGTTCAATTTCCTTAATGCCATATCTTTTCATCTGTTCTTCAGACCGCTTATTAGTAGGAATATTCCTTAAATCTCCATATTCACCTTCGTTATCTAATATGATTTGTGCCGGTGCATTCTTGACTTGAGCTATTTGCAGTGCCATTGACTTTATTAAAGTTGTTTTTCCAGTCCCTTGCTGGCCACTAATGAAGAGACTTTGGTATAGTGTTCTGATTTCAAGAGGGTATGAAATTCCAGTATTCAGGCCTTGAATCTTCCCGATAGGCATCCCATTTTGTGGAATCTTCTTAAACTCGGAAAACTCCGCGTTTGAAGGGATTTTAATTTTTCCACCAATAACAGTTTGTGGTAGTAGATCTTGATATCCTTCAGGACTGAACTGTCCTACTGGGATTAGTGTAATCTTGTAGTTTTCTTCTTTATGACTTGAAGTCTCTCCTGGAAAGCAATCTTCGGAGCATTCAATTTTTTTCACAAAGCACATAATCCTCACTCCATCATTTTCCTTTTCAACGATAACACAATATCCAACTTTTATTTGATGGGCTTTATTAGGATACAAGAATCCTTCCATCTTGTTGTCCTGCCCCATTATGAGTTGGAGAGGTTTGCCCTTAATAGTATTAATCCAACCTAGACTACTCTCATCGAAAGAATCACCTGAGCCTTGATTTTTAAATGGAATACTTGATGGAGGGGTAGCAGTGGTTGCAGTGGTAATTGATTTTGTTTTAGTATCAAATTCTTTTAGTGGTTCATCCTCATATTCATTTTCTTCTGGAGAAAATTGAAAACTAATCCCTTTAAATCCTTCAAATGCAGTTTCAATTGCAAACTTTTTGGCTTGTTCTCTTAAGTCTTCCGTAAAATCATATGATATAATTTTATTGGGAAAATAGGCTAATTGTATGGCTTCACATTTTTGGTGTCTAGTCTTCTCGAAGATTATGGCATAAAGACATACTTGCATGAAAGCTCTATGATGCTGAGATTCTGTGTTCTTAGGATCGTCTTCATTGTCCCGCTCATAAGATTTAAAATCCCTAACTATGAATCTATTTAAAGCGATTTCTATTAAACAATCAACTTGAGCAGGAATATTGAAACCTCCGATCTTTCCTACTGTATCAAGCTCAAATGAGACTATTCCACCAAATAATTCGATTTCGATTTCTTCGGGCACTACAATATTAAAATTTACTTTAGCGAGTGTTTTGCCTTTCTGAAGGATTTCTTTTTGTAGATAGTTTAACAAAACCTTTCCATCTTCAAAATAGAGTTCATATTCTGGACTCCTCTTTCTATCTGATAACACATCAAGCTTCGCTTCAGTGACTCTTTGGCTAAATACTCTATAATTGGTCTTGACACTTCTATTTGCTGTCTTAAAGACTTTCTTGTAAAACTTCGAATAAGAATCATGAAGAACTCTTCCACGTTTTCCGCCATAAATTGGTTTCATTGTTCCATATGCTTTATTCAATATGCTACTAACCGATTTCTTTTCTTTTTCCATCTTTTTTTTTCACATCCTTTCTGTAATTTAAAATAAATCTAAACTCCCTTTTTTTTTCTCTATTCTATTTAATATATCGAGAGTTGTTATTTCTGAGTCAAGTGGGACCTCTTGGTTAGACTCTTCTTCATTTAATGGTAAGACATCGATTTTTTCATAACTAATATTAGGACTTAAGCATACGTCATCATTAATTATCATAAATGAAACTCTTCTTTCTTCTATCCACTTCATACTAGGTAATTGATCAAAGTAATCTCTAAATCTGTCGTTTGAAATGATAAAGCAAAATTCACGTTTTAAAGCAAAACTCAGGATAAATTCATCAGCAACTTTCGGAGCTTCGACAATTAAACCTTCTTTGATTAATATTTTGTATTCAGTTGGTTTATCTATTTTGTACTTAAGAGTAGGATCACAGATACAGTAAACAATTTCCATAGGGAATTTTAATTCTTCAACTAAATAGTTTATAAGGCTAATTATATTTGATAATAGAGGTCTTTTCCATTTGTTAAAGGAAGAGTAGGCAACATTACTTCCATCGATATAAACAGGATATTCTTTTTGGTAGGGAAATTTAACAAAACATGGTTCTAAACACATTTAATTATATTCATCTCAATAGTTTTTTATTTAATATATATAAAGATATCAATATATTTATGTCCATTTTTCCCGAACATGTTCACTTTTCACAAACTTTAAATTTAGAATTGATCTTTTTAATATTATGAGCTTAAAAGAAAAAGTTCATCCAAATATATGGTTGAAAGGTGATAAAGAGGATATCATTTTATATGCATTAAGTGCACAAGGTCCTCTTAATCCTTCCGATTTTATAAGAGATGGCAATCATCCAAATAATATTCAAAAAACCACATTTTATAAGTATTTTAAAAATCTTTTAGAAAAGAAATACGTATATACTAAACTAGATGAAAAAGATCGTAAGAAAGTAAAATATTTCATAACTGGTGCTGGAGAAATTCACTTATCAAAAAGATCATTTTTGTATGGATTAGATTATGAAACTCGATTGAAGATGGAAATAAGAAGAAGCAAAAATTTAACTAATAGATTGCAGGTTTTTTTCCAAGAAAATAGAATTAAAGACGAGCAATTAAAAATTGAATATATTAATTTGGCTTCAATTATTACTTTTGAGAAGTCTTCTAAGCTTTTTTTTGAAGAAAGCAAATTTAATAAATTATTATTATTTTTAGTTTTAAATCATCCAAAATTTTATCCCAGATTAACCATATCCATTGAATCTTTCATAGAAAAATATAATAACATTTCAGATGGATTTCTCACTTTACATGAAATTGGCCTTTTCTTGGAAAGATTGATAGAAAATACGGAGTATGATGTTAATTTTCATAAAATTAACGTGCCATCTGAGGAAATTGAATTATTTTTTAGTGAAATTAGCGAATATGGAAAAATATTTGAATTCGTCATTGATGACAAACTAAAGAATTTTATGCATAAAACGAATCTAGGAATAATCGATTTTAATCAAGGAGAACTCGCAAAAACTTACCATGAGATTATTTTTACACTAGTAGATAAATATCAACTATTTCATCCAAATCTTAAAGATGGTCTATACAATTTAATTGATAATTTCAGGAAAAAAATAAAAGAGGATCTTATCAAATCAACCTCCGAATATATTGAATATGCAAGGGTAATTGAATTACCGGATATGGCTAAAGAAATGAAACCACTCGCGATAAAACCATCAAGAGTAGAAGAAACGTTTTACTATCCTAAAAAACCAAAACCTACCGAAGATCTTAAAGTTTCCAGTTCTTCATTTAAAGACTTGAAATATTTCTCTAAAGATAAGTTGATCAAAAAAGCTTGGGACTTATATGATAAAAAAGAATTTGAAGGTACGTTAGAGCAACTAAATAAAGTTCTTGAAATAGAAGAAAATCCTGAACTGTATTATTGGAAAGCAGAAATCTTAGGTTCGGCACCTCTTAAAAGGTCAAAAAAAGCAATAAAGCAAGCACGTGAGGAGGCTCTCGATACGATTGAAAAAGGGATAAAATTGGATATTATGCCAAGTGGATTTAATTTTTTTAGGCTTAAAGCGGATGTACTAAATAATTTGAGCAATTATGAATTAGCCTTAGAATCAATAAATAAAGCATTGGAAATTGATGATCAAGAAAAAATCTTTGAAATGAAGTGTAATATTCTTTTTAACTTAGGAAGAATTGATGAATGTGTAGAATTAACTGAAAAATCACACTCCCTTTCTAGGCAATACTTAATCGATCTATTGTATAAAATAGCGATTCATCTATTTTTCGAACATAATTATGAAAAAGCGTTAAGTATAGTTGATAAAATAATTGAAATTGATCCTAATCATCCAAATACTCTATTGTTAAAATCGAAATTATTAATTATTTTCCAGAAAAACGATCAGGCATCAAAGATTGTGGATAATTTGAAGAGTTTAGACTATAAATCAGTTAATTTTGTGGAGTTAGCAAATATCTTAAGTAAATTAGAAAGACATGATGAATCGTTGGAATTTATTGAAAAAGCAATGATTCAGGAAGAATACTTTCACAAAATTGAAGGTCCGTATATTTATTATACTTATGCTCTAATTTTAAAGAAATTTCATCGCTATGAAGAAGCTTTGATCGCAATTAAGAAATTTGGTGCGATGGAATTGAGCTATTACATACACAAATCCGAAATCTTAATAAACTTAGAGAGATATGATGATGCTTTGGAGGAAATTAATTACTATCTTGAATATACAGTTGGATATAATCCTGATGAACTCTATTCCCAAGAAGTAATTGATTTATACAGAAGAAAAATTGATCTCTTAATAATCCTAAAAAAACCTAATGATATTATTAAGTTCTTAACATTAGATGTTAACAAAGAACAATGGTGGATATATTATTACGCAGTGAGGCAATCAATTGAATATAATGAATCTATTATAGCTAAAAAAATTGTAAAGAGTTTGTTAGAAATATATCCAAAAGATATTGCAGCCTTATCAGATAATATTGGTAAAGGGTATTATCATGAAATTCTCTATCAATTGATTAAGAGAAATTATGATAAGTCTTTAGAATTAATTTCAAGATACTATAGATTTAATGACTCAGACTCTCAAATAATCAAGTTAAAAATTGAAACTTTAAGACAACTCAGAAAATATAATGAAGCTTTAGAAGTAGTAAATAATGCAATTAAAAAATGGCCAAAAGAACCAAAATTAATAACTGGAGATTTATTTGATAAAGAGACATTATCCAAGGGAGAGGAAACAGAGGCTTCTTATCAATACGAATTCTGCAGAATAAAAGCGATAGTTTTATTAAGTATGAATAAACAGGAGGATGCTCTTGAAATTATTGAAAAAGTTATCAAATTAAATCCAGAACTAGCTGAGGTATATGTTATTAAGACTTATATCCTTGCTTCATCTGAAAAATATGATGAGGCTATATTTCAAATTAATAAAGCAATTGAAATTAACCCAAAAGAACCAAATTATTTTCGAATCAGATCAAGCATTTTGCATAAATATTTTCGTCAAGATGAGGCTTTGGATGCCATAAGTAAAGCAATCCACATAGATCCAAAGAATCCCACCGACTATAGCATTAAAGCTAGAATTTTAATAAGCCTTGAAAATCCCCAAGAAGCTTTAAAAACAATAAATAAAGGAATTGAATTGTTCCCCGAATATTTGGGCTTTTATGAAATCAGAAATCTGATATTTAATATTTTAGGAAAATCTGAAGAAGCCCTAGATGGCATTGAAAAAGCATTAATGTTAGGTGCCAAATATCAAGGAATTTATTATGAGAAAGGCCAAATACTTACATCCTTAAATAAATACAGCGTTGCTTTAGATACAATTGATAAGAAGCTTGAATCAAATCCTAATGATCGCACTATCAGCTTAAAAATCTTAATTCTGACAGAAGTAGAAAAGTGTGACGAAGCTTTAGAAGTTCTTGAAAACAACAAAGAACTAATACATAAAGATGATAGTAAGAGTGATAGTTATAACAATTTAAAAGCACAAATCTTTTATACAAAAGGAAAATTATTTGCTAAAAATAATATGAGAAAGGAGGCAATAGATTTGATTGAAGCAGCACTTGAACTAACAGATTCAGAGAAAGCTGATAATGTATATAAATTTGGTGAAATTTTAATGATACTTCATGACTATAAGGCAGCCTCAAAAAAATTTAAATATGCTTTAATGCTTATCTCTCCACCTTTAGATACGCAAATAAAATTAGGGCAGTGTTATTTTGAGATTGGTCAATATGATGATGCGTTAAAAAATCTTGAAAAAGGAAAATATCAAGCTGAGTACGGTATAAAAAAAATTGAAGTAACTGAAGATGGTGAAAGAGTTGAAAAATATTTTCCACAGACTAAATTAATTATTGAATCAAATAAAATTATTAAAGAAATTAATTCTCTTTTATTAGAAATAAAACTCGCTTCAATTAAAACGGAGATTTATTTCAATATCGGTGATTTGTATGTATCAAATGGAAAATATGATTTAGCAATGAAATATTTTCAACAAGGCAGGGAATTTGCTGCTCAGCGAAAAGAAGATATATGGATTAAAAAGGCAAATAATGAAATTAAAAGATATAATTCATTTATAGAAGATCTTAGGAGATGATGACGATGACAATTATCTTAAAAATTTGAACAGTATTCATTACTAATTATCTTATAACGTTGTATAACAACAAAAATATATGTTAAACAGAAAAAATTAAGACTTTAAAAGACTTTAAAAAGGATTTAGATGAGCAGGTTGACAGACTTATGAATGCGAATCTTAAGGAAAATATAAATTTTAATAGAGTTGCCATTCTAGACATCGAAACTACTGGGTTAGATCCACTAAAGAATCTGATTATAGAAATTGGAATTATTGAATTAAATTTAAAAACAGGTGAGACGAAGATTCTTTTTGATTCATTTGTAAGAGAATCTTTATTTGGAGAAAAACATAGGGATTCATGGATCTTTGGTAATTCAGATATAAAATTTGAAGATATTGTAAATGCCCCCTTTTTTGATGATACCATAAAAGAAAAATTAAGTGAAATTTTCAACCAATACCGGGTAACAGCATTTAATAAATCATTTGATCTTGGTTTTTTGAAAGCTAGGGGTATTAATATCCCGAAAGAATTACCTTGCATAATGTTGACTGCAACAGGTATATGTAAAATTCTTTTCCCTAACGGAGGATCTGGATACAAATGGCCTAAATGCCAAGAAGCCTGGGATTTCTTCTTCCCGAATAGTGACTATACTGAAAAACATAGAGCTACGGACGATGCAATCCATGAAGCTAAAATACTTTTAGAATTATATAGACGTGGAAAATTTCATATTTAATAAATAAAAAAAATTATTTTTTTTAAAAATTACATCCCACAACGTGCTCTGATTTCATCTTCAGTATAAATTCGATTACAGATCTCACAATAGTAATTTCTTTTTTCATTGAGAATAAAAATATTACCGCAGACAGGACACTGAATCTGAATATGAAAATTATTCAAACTATTAGGCTTTGAATTTAATTTTTCTTGACTAGGTATATTACTTGAAGTTTTAATATTCATATTTTTTCTCCTTTTTTCACCTTATCTCTAAACCAAGGGAAATTTATTTTTAATGAATTTTATTTTTAAGATATATAAAGAAAAATTCCAATGGGGAATACGAAAATTATGTTTTATAATTTCGACCATACTATCTTAATACAATTCAATTATAATAGTTAAAAGGAGTCTGTGAAATTATTGGATTTATTATAAATCTTGCTAATCCGGAAACTAAGCTAAATAATTGTATCCCAATGTATTTAATTAAAATACGCTAACAATTCTATTAATTATCCATCTCATATTCTAATGTCTTAGTCAGATATTTCTCTCCTGTAGCACCATTAAATCATTCTGAAAATGACTTATTTCTTTTTCTTAATATTAATAAAGAATTATTATAGATATAATAAGTCTGGATAAAGAGAATTTAGTGGTTGAATTCAAGAATTTGAAATAATTATAATAGTTTTGCTGTTAAAAAATCTATTAGAGCTATAGCTTTACTTAAGATAATATCAAAAATTTTAGGAAATTCGTCAGTCCCGATATTAAATTTTTCTGCTATTTTAATATAGCCATTACTTTTTCGATGTGCTGCTCCCATCGATCTGAGTTTTTGTAAATCTCGTAAGAATTCAATATATTCTTCAAAATCAGTAATTTTCATGGATTTCAAGAACTCCTTTAATTTTGTTATTCCCTTAACATCTTTTTCTTTAGTTAAGGTGAGATATTTCTTAAGTTCTTTCTCATTTAGACTGTCTATCATAATTTTTGTAAGTGATAACACTTGAGCTTCAAATTCTACTATACTATTTATAAGAGGAATCCTTAAAGTTTTATAATAATGATAATCTTCTTTTCTCAACGGTTTAAATAACACCCAGCCAAATTTCTTTTCCCAGAGCAATCGAAAGTGTTCAAATTTCATCTTAAAAACTAAATCACTTCTTTCTGGGGGTGCAAATTCGGTTGAAAAAGATCTTCTAAAGTATGTAGAACTCAAACCGCCTTCGGGTATAATATTATAATGTCTCCAGTATTGTTGTTCCCTATAAGAGAGGCTTCGACCAAGATCTCCTAGAAATACGATTATGTAATCCTTATGGTTATTATCAATTGGCAACCCCCATAGAGATTTACACTTTAAGAAACTATCTAATACAGAATATTTCTCTGGGTTATTAAAATATTTACTTAAGACATCTTTTTCAAAAAAAACAGGATTAAGATACTGATTCGGCTCAAGGTTATAATTGTTGCAGGACGCCACTAATTCTTCTCCATTCTCATCAATCCCTATAATAAATTCTAAGTATTTTTTATCTTCAAAATCTAAATAATTTGGTTTATAATTTTTCAATCCTTCAACTATTTTTTTTCCTAATAGTCGTGAAGAAGAGTTCATAGATGGATTAAAGGGAATTCCATATATACCGTTATTAGCGATATCTAGTAAATAAATTAAATTATCTTTTTTAACTCTCTCAGTTTTTTCCATTATTCTTAAATCTTTTAAATTCTTCATAGATCTTCTATAAACATCAAAGTAGAACACTAGACTCGAGTCTTTAATTGCTAAGTACCTTTTTAAATAGCTTAGCTGAATTATAATCTTCTGATTACTAATCTTTATAACATCAACTTCATTTCCATCATCTTCGATTTTAATATATTTATTGTTTTTTTCATCGAAGAACAAATTATACAAATGGATAAATTCTTGTGATATTTCTCTATAAGTCTTCTTGATATCATAGAAGTATCTGTAATAGACAATTGGTTCTATTTTATCAAAGTTACCGAACCTAAGATATTCAGTTTCAAAATCCGGAGAACTCTGACCAAAGCTGGGATAACCCTGACCCTTGTGAATATCCCAAGATTCTCTTACTAAGACTTTATCGATATTTTGGTTGGGTATTATTGCTGAATAAATGAATATATTTTCATTATCTGTATTAATATCACTATAAACAACAATCCATTTTTCTTTCCCTATTCGATTTTCAATACTCTCTATAAAATCTTGAAATGATAATTCGATGGATTTTATAATGATCTCCTCATTCTTTACAATTATTCTTTACTTTTAAGTGTCCTTAGATTTTTACAATATTGCAAGATTGTATGATATATAAAAATTGTTTTTCAGTGAATTTACTTTATAATATAATCTAAGGTTTTAATTAGATATTTCTCTCCTGTTGCACCATTAATCACTACCGCCAGTCTATGTGCTAGCTGTGTTAAGATTTGTCTTTCAAGAGGATCTTCTGAAAAAAGAAGATTATTAGGATAATCGACTTATAGATATAATAATAAAATACATTGCTAAGAATAAAACCAGAAATTTCAAAAAATTTAAGTAGAATTCATTTATATTTTTAATTTCTTAATTTGTCTTTAATTGAGACTGATACATCAAATTTAGGGATCTAATTTAAATATATTGAAAAATCCTTATCTAATTTTTCCTTTAACGTATCTCTGAAATTAAATTTGTTTCTATAGTAATTAAAAATAATATCATCAATTTGTTTTTGCTCTGGAATATAATTATAATCTGAATCTTTTTTTTTATGTTCTAAAATTTCTTTTACAAGTTTTTCAACCTTTTTTTTAGTTTCGCTATCAGGTTTAAGAAAGGGTAAAGCATGGATTCCAGTGATTTGTATACTATTTGTATTATTTATTATTCCATTCATAAGATAATTATAGAGAGAAGAATTTAGAAGTCCAAGAGCATATTCAATAGAAAGATCTTCATCTTTAATAATAAATCCAATAGCTTTATTAGAATCCCAATAACATCCTTCTGGCATATAACGAGCAGCTAATCGAGAACTAACCCCACTAATTACTATACCTTCTTTTTCAAAAGGCACATTATTTGGTATGTCATATATAGGAATTGATTTTGGATCCCAATCAAGTGCTTCCATGGTGGGCCTATAATATTGATCAGATCCTCCTCTTTTCATATAAGGTTTCCATTTATTAGACGATAATTCTTGTTTTAATATTATTTTGTGTTTTTTCTTTATTTCAGAAACCTTTTCATTACGTTTTCTAAAGATTTCTGCTAATTTTGTTCCTTCAACAGCTGCAATAAATTTTAAGTTATTATGAGTATGCATGCCAATATAACCCTTAATATGGTCCTCTAATTTTGAGGATTTTTCAAATAATTCTATAATCTCTTCTTCTAATCCTGTAAAAAATAGATTAAAAGGCATTAAAAGATATCTTTTTTGCTTGATCTTGAAGATTTTCTTAGGATTTTGATACTCATCTTCACTACTAACTCTTGGAATTATTATTATTTTATTTTCTAATCTATTAGTCCTATTTTCTTTTCCAGAACATTTTTCCAATATAATAATTACTGTACTAGTGCTAACATTTTGATCTTCAAACAAGTTTTTTGGTCCAAGAAGAATTTCCTTGATTTTACATGTACTTAAAATAAATCTCCTCAGTTTTGTATGGGTTTTTAGAGTTAAAAATGAATCACTGGTGATAAAACCTAATCTACCACCACTCTTTAATCTCCAAATACTACTTACTATAAACATTGAATAAGTTTCATGAGCATTAATTTTTCCATAGAATTTATGTAAATTAGAGCGATTTTTTTTAATATAAGCACTTGCTTTATTCAAATATGGTGGGTTACCAATAATCACATCAAATTTATCAGAAAATAGGGGAGAATAAGATAATAAGTAATCTTTGACTTCAAATGAAACATTGAATTTTATATTGATATTGCTACATTCTGGATTGATATCATAAGTAAAAATTTGGTTTTTATTTACTCCAGCTTCTAGCAATTTCTCAACAAAAACACCGGGTCCTACACAAGGATCTAATATTTTTTCATCTTTTTTAAAAGGGCTTAATCTTGAAATAATGTATTCTACTGTCTTAGGAGGAGTAGTAACTAATCCTAAGGCTTTATGATTGTATAATTTGACTAAATCTTCCTGTTTTAATTCAACCATTATTATTAATCTAAAAAATACGCTTTAAACATATATATTTCTATTAATTGGTTATTGGTAGTGATATGGTAATTATATGGTAATATAATTTATTAACATATTTTAAACTTACTATATGATAATTATGTGGGATGAAATTGGATATATTATGGCAAGTAAATATAGGACCATTGTTATTGAAAAGTTGTCTCTTAAGAATTATATGCCAAGTACATTAGCAAAAGAAACTAAATTTCAATTATCTCACATAAGTCGTGCTTTAAAGGAACTCACTGGAAAAAATCTGACAATCTGTTTGAACGAGAAGTCAAAAAAAGGTAAAATATATACATTAACAGAATTTGGTAGAAAACTTTCAAATATTATTAAAAAGGAAATTCAAACTTAATATTTCTATATCTTTCAATTGAAATCTTAATCCTAAATAAAATAATTCAGTGAAATTCCAATTAGAACTTATTTTGGACACTAAATGGTAATTATTTGAAAATTATCTTTAAGATAATTAAAAAACTGAATCACAGTAGAGGCGATTAATTTGGGCAAACATGAAAGGTTAGAAATCGAAAACGCAGAAAAAATCGTTGTGACTCTACTCAATAACAACCCTATATCGGAAGACATGAAGCAAAATAAGTGGTTTAAACATGTTTACATGCTAAAAGAAGAAATAGAACACGATTTTAAAGAGATAAAGCGTGCTGAACACATCGGTAATATATATGGTAGTTATGAAATTGGAGATATAAAACTATTAATAGATGGAATGCCTGTTTGGACATATATCGAATTAAAAATGAGTGAATCCAAAAAAGGTAAGGGTACATTAGCAAATATTAGTCAAAATGCTCTTACTAGCTCAAATTTGTTTAAACATAAGAATATATTATCTTGGAGTGAATTTAGAGAAAAAAATAATTTTAGTAATATTATTTTGAATAAAATTGACGAATATAAAGACTACCCAAGTAATTTCCATAAAGGTTCAAGTAATACACAAATCAAAAACAAAGGTGCTTTTCTTAAGAGATTATTTACCGATGTAACAAAGAAAAAAGGGAATATTGCAAATATTATCACTAAATATATTAGAAATTCAAAAATCGGTAATGTTGCTACAATAATTTCTGAGATTGTACATTTAGCAAAAATAGATAAAATTAGTTATTTAAAGTATTTGAGCAGATTTGAACAAGATATGGAAAATATTAAAAAGTTTAATATTGCAATGTTAATAGGTTATCATACTCAAGAACAACTTCACTATATTTTAAACATTCCATATGATGGAATTTTTAAAATCCTTGATACTTATTTTGTCTACTATTCAAACGAAAAGGGAGGTAGAGTGGTAGTTTCAAAAGATGATTTAGGTCAAGAAATAAGAGATATTATTAAAAGTGATATGAAAATAATATTTCCAGAAGATCAAACGAATTGTATTATTCAATCTAACAGTAATAATGTATTAAGAGTCGCAGTTCATTGGAAAAATAAATTCCAAGGAATTCAAACTCCATGTTTGAACATTTTTAAAGAGTTTTAAAATCTAAGTGAATTAATAAATCAAACATCTAAATTTGGGTGATAATAATTAATAAAGAACAGAATTTTTATAATGTGCTTAAAAATATTTTTATTGGTGCTGAAATCGAAGGATTCTCTAAATCTGGTTATATTAACTTAATGAAGATTAAATCAAAATATTTTAACAAAGTTTTAGAATCTTTTAAAAAGGATATTGAGACAAAACTAAAAGAATTTCCAAAATTTAGCGAGGAGTTATTTGATAAATTATATAATTTCTTCCATCGTTATTTTTCGGAAATTGGTTCAATTTACTTTTCTTATACTCCACTAAATCAAAATATTTATGAAAAGGTATATACTGAAGATAAAGATGTTTTCTTGTTCTGGAAAACCCACATGCTTTATTATGTTAAAACTGAAAAGTTATATAGTAATCTAGATGTGAATCTCAATAATTTCAAATTTAGTTTTGATGTATCTACATTAGAGCATAAATCTGCTAATGAGAAAAGAGATATTATATTTGAACTTAAAGAAATAAGAAAGCCAGATTATATTAAAATCAACGTAATTTACTCACCTAAAAGCAATGTGAAAACTAAAGTTGACAAAATAATAAAAGAACTAAAAAATGAAGACATTGAAATTAATGATGATGTATTAGAAAACGCTTTTGCTATCTTTAAGAAACAGGTTGAAGTCGATTATTTCATAAATAAAAATGCGAAAGATTTTCTAAAGGAGCAATTTAATATTTGGTTTTATCAATATATTTTCAGCGGGCAAAGTGAATGGACGAAAAAGAGAATAAAACAACTTCAATTATTAAGAGAACTTTCTTTTAAAGTTATAAATTTTATCAGTCAATTTGAGGATGAACTAGTTAAAGTATGGAATAAACCGAAATTTGTTATTAATTCTAATTATGTAATAACTTTAAATAAAATAGCTGAAAAGGATTTAGAGATTATTAAAACGATCATTAACCATCCTAACTTTAAAAAACAATTGAATGAATGGATAGAACTCGGAATCTTAAAAGAAAATATTAATAAAAATAAGATTTTAGAAAATACACTTGAAGGATTAAGATTAAACAAAGATTTTAAATATCTTCCTATAGATACTGCCTATTTTAAGGAAATAGAATTTAATATTCTAGCTTTATTTGATGATATTGATAATAACTTAGATGGATGGCTTATAAAAAGTGAAAATTATCAAGCCTTAAGTACTATTTTACCTAAATTCAAAGAAAAAATTCAAACTCTCTACTTAGATCCCCCATTTAACACAGGAAGAGATTTTGATTATATAGATAGATTTCAAGATTCCACTTGGTTAACTTTATTGGAAAATAGAATTTCATTATCTAAAAAATTTTTAAATTCAAGCGGAAGTATTTTCTTACATTTAGATGATAATGCTAATTATTTAGGAAAATTCTTATTAAATTTAATCTTCAGTCCAGAGAATTTTCGCGCAGAAATTAGTTATTTTTTAGGTTATAATATGAAACGTGAGATAAATCCTAAAAAATTCATAGAACAAACAGAAATCATCTTACATTATTCGAAGTCTGAGGAATTTTTATTTAATAAAATTGCGATGATTAAAAATAGATATCTAATTGGGTTAAAGGGAGCAAAAAAAGATAGATTTAAAAATAAATATTTGGCGTTTTTTAAGTCTCTTCTAATGAATCCAAATAATATTGATTTATTTAGTGATGGTTTATTTCAGGCTTATAGCCCGAATTTAATAGTGATTACCAATCAAATAAAAGAGGAGAATCGTACTAAAACAATAATTAAAGATATTCTTCTTCCTTACTGGGAAAATGAACAGTTTTTATTAAAAAGGATTTTTAAAAATATAGAAATTGATGATCTTTGGGATGAGAAATATTTTATCAATATGATTGGAAATATTTGGATGGATATTTATAACTTAAGATATTCTGCTATTAACTACAATGAAAATGAGCATTTTCCTACCCAGAAAGTCGAAAAACTTATGGCAAGAATTATATTATCTACTAGCAATGCAAAAGATATTATTTTAGATCCCTTTTTAGGCTCAGGAACAACAATAGCAGTGGCACAGAAATTAAATAGGAGATGGGTTGGGATTGAAATGGGTGAATACTTTTACTCCATTATTCTTCCAAGAATGAAGAGAGTCTTAGCAGGAATTCAAAAAGGGATCTCAAAAATGATCAATTTTCCTGGGGGTGGGTTCTTCAAGTATTTTGAACTTGAACAATATGAAGACACATTAAGAAAAATGATATATGAAGATTCTGACTTTCTTTATAATCCTTATGAAGATCCTTATAATCAATACATCTTTCTAAAAGATCAAAAATTACTCCAAGCTTTGGATATTAATTATGAAAGAAATGAAGTAAAAGTGGATTTTTCTAAACTTTATGAAAAAATAGATATTATTGAAACTCTTTCACACTTATTTGGTAAACCTATAAAGAAATGTACACGACATTCTGTTGAATTTAAGGACGGTGAAGAAGTAATTTTAAGTGATTTATCCTATAAACGAATAAAAAACTTAATTTGGTGGTAAAAGAATTATAAAAATCCTGTTACAACATATAGTAGATGATTTAAGTTTAGAAGAGCTTCCCCCTAATTGGAATCAATTTGACTTAGTGAATTTTTCTAGCAGCAAATATCTATATAAATATCAACAACATGCTTTGAAGAATGCTATTAAAGTTTTATGGAAATATTACCAAGAATTTTATGATTTTAACGGATATGAAGAATTTGATGATGTAATTAAAAGAAAACAATCTCTATATCAATGTTACATAGATAATGGTTCAGATCAAAATTTTGATTTAAAATTAAAACCTAAAGAAAAGAGGATTAATAAACTTCTTGAAGAGCATTATCCTAATGATGGTAAAAACATTAAATATGAATTATTTAATAATCGAATGTCTTTTTGGATGGCAACTGGAAGTGGTAAAACTTTAATAATTATTAAGTTGATTCAAATTATAAAAACATTAATTGAAAGAAAGGAAATACCTGATTATGATATCTTATTTTTAACTCATAGAGATGACTTATTAGAACAATTTAAAGTATTAGTTAAAGAATTTAATTATTCTAATAATAGAATAAATATTGTTTTAAAAGATCTTAAGGAATATCCTGAGTTAAAGAGACAAAAACTTTTATCAAGAGAAGAAGATATTATAATTTTTTATTATCGTTCAAATAATATTAGTGATGTCCAAAAGGAGAAAATCATAGATTATAGAAACTATTATAATGACGGAAAATGGTATATTTTTCTCGATGAAGCACATAAAGGAGATAGAGAAGAATCCATAAGGCAGCATATTTATTCTATTTTTTCCAAAAATGGTTTTCTATTCAATTTTTCAGCTACATTTGTTGATGATAGAGATTTCTTAACTTGCGCTTTAGAATTCAATCTTTCGAGTTTTATAAGTTCTGGTTATGGAAAACACATTAATATTCTAAAACAAGAAATAAGAGAATTCAGAAAGAAGGAAGACTTCACTAGCGAGGAAAAACAAGCTATTGTTCTTAAATCACTAATTATATTAACTTACGTAAAAATGTTTTATTCTCAAATTGTTAATTTTCAGAGTGATCTATATCATAGCCCATTACTATTAATTCTCGTCAAAACTGTAAATGTTAAAGATGCTGATTTAAAATTATTTTTTAGAGAATTAGTTGAAATAGGCAAAGGCAATATAAGTAAGGCAGTCCTAAAAAAATCTATTGATGATCTTTTATTTGAATTTAATGATAACTCAAATTATTTGTTTGAGTATGATAAGAGTTTTAATTTAGATGAAAAAATTCTAAATAACATTACTTTCCATGAGATATTAAAAAATGTATTCAATTCAGAAACACCAGGTGAAATAGAAGTTGTTAAAAATGCTTCAAATAAAAAAGAATTGGCTTTCAAATTAAAAACGAGTGAAAAACCATTTTCATTAATTAAAATTGGAGATATTACGGATTGGTTAAAAATTGAATTAATTGGATATGAAATTCAAGATAAATTTAAAGATGAAGGTTATTTCATGAATTTAAATCGTCAAGATTCAGAAATTAATATTTTGATGGGAGCTCAGAGTTTCTATGAGGGTTGGGATTCAAATCGGCCTAATGTTATCAATTTTATTAATATTGGAATTGGAAATGAAGCTCAAAAATTTATTTTGCAATCAATCGGAAGAGGTGTAAGGATTGAACCCGTTAAAGACAAAAGAAAGAGATTAATTAATCTTTACAATGCTAAGGAAATCCCAAATGAAAAATTAGATAGAATGATTTTTCATAATATAAAAGAATTTGTTAAACCCCTAGAAACTCTTTTTATAATAGCTACAAATAGAAAGGTAATATATAGAGTTGTGGAAGAATTAGATCTTATTAAAAAGAAAGCAGAGTGGATAAAGATTGGTAATATTGAAATCAATAGGGAATTGGTAAAGAAAAACCTCTTTATTCCTAATTATATGTTATCATCAAAATTTTCTATTAAAGACAAAGAATTCATTAAATTTGAAATTTCTAAAGTAGAATTAGATATGATCCAGAATTATTTTCAAAGTATCCCAGATAATCGTATTTTACTAATGAGATATGATACTACACCCAAAATAGTTGAATATGCAAGAGATTTAGTAGAAAGGTCAAAAAATTTTAAAATAAGAGGTGATAGTATAAGAAATATTGAATTATTAGTTCAAAGAATTTTTAGTTTTTATGATATCAAACCCAAAATTTTTGAAAAGTTTATAAAACTTGAAGACGAGATAAGACATTATGAATATATTACTGTTAATTTTAAAGATATTACTAAATTAACAAAAAGTATTGAAAAGATGAAGATTTATCCTGTTGAGATTAAAGAACTAAATGAATCTTATTATCAAAAAATATCTCCTGAAGAATTTATCAAAAAAGTTAGAGATATTACTAATAAGGTTGAATTTAAAAGGAACAATCAAAAAATTGTTATTAAATATTTTGAAAACCATTTTTATAATCCAATAATATTTACTGAAAATGAAGTTGTAGACTATATTAGACATATCATTAAAGTAAGAAGCGAAATTAATTTTATTAAAGATTTAGAAGAGTATTTATCCACGTCTGATAATAAATTCAATTTATTTGATTGGTGGTTTTTCTCAAAAATAGATGAAACTCTGGATGATGTTTATATTCCATATTACGATACTAATTCGAATAAAATCCGTCAGTTCTATCCAGATTTTATCTTTTGGTTGAAAAAGAATGATGATTATTATATATTCTTTATTGATCCGAAAGGCATTGAACATATTAATTGGGCGGATAAAGTAAATGGATATAAAAAGATCTTTGAAGAGAATAATAAGAGGATAATAGTTGAACAAGAAGGATTAAATTTCACTGTATTATTAATGTTACGAACAGATGATGCTAATCGAGTTAAGCTGAAATTCCCAAATCATTCAAAATATTGGTTTGATGAGATTAGTACTATGTTTGAATTTTTGAAATAAATAATGGATTAAATTTAATTTGAAGATTTATTACAGAAAGATTGAATGATTTAATGTGTCTATTAAAATTTTGTATTTTCCATTTTTAAATTAAAGAATAAGTGAAAAGACAAATTCCATCTGGAGTCTTCGCCTAATGTAAAAGGTAGATAAAAAAAGATTTCTAATTAAATTTAAACGATTTTAATTTGAATTATCTTAAGATATAAATGAAGAAAATCATTATTTTCATATTTCTAAGATTTAACTGACTTTATTACATATTTTTAATAATTATTTATCTATTTTTTATTGATTAGTTGGATTGCTAAATTACTATTAGAAAAGACTTAAAGATAGTTATATTGTTTTCTTTAAAAGGATTTCTTGGAATTTTAAGCTGCATTTTATCTATATTATTATTAAATTTACAAATATTCTTTCCAATTATTATTTTTGCAATTATCAAGAAATTTCTGGATGCTATAAATCCCACCTTGTTTATAGATTGATTCTATTGTATCATAACCAATGTTAAATGAAGAATAGTAAATTACATTAATCTTACTTGCGACTTGAGAGAATAAATGTTTGAATGTTATTCTATTAAATTGAGTTTCAACTTGTTTTTTTCGCTTATCTGGAGCAACAATATAAGCACTCATAGTAAGCGATGGAATGGAAAGAAATAAATCAGAAAATCTTAATAATCCACTATAAATTGGAGTTGTATGCTCTACTTCAAATCCTGCTATTACATATTCATTATTCCTAATCCATAAAACATCAATACCTTTTAAAATTTTTAAAATACTACGAGTTAAACCTGGGATTATTAAATCCCCAATGGAAAACTCACTTAATTTTTTTCCGTCAATTTCAATATTTTTTAAATCCTTTGCAATCCATACATCACAACCTAAAAAATTTCCCGTTTTTGCTAATTTATAAACATATAAATTGTGAGTAGAGACTATAGGTTGTTTTACTTCTTTTTTTTCAACTATAATAGTAGGATCTTTTTCAAAAATCCCTTTTGATTTTATCTTTTCATCGATCTTATATCTAATTTCGGGAATCAATTGAATTCTGTGCTCCTTATCTTCAAGATTAATTATAGTAAATAACAATGGTTTTCTCTTTACTTTAACTTGAGAATTTTCCGTGTATCGACTTATATCTGAATTAAAAGATGCCCGTGGAGTTAATCCTTCTAATTTAAAATTGTCTTCTATGGCATACCATATTTCATTTTTCGAATAAAGTTTCTCTTTATTAAAGTACAAAAATGTTGAACATTCTATAGCACTTTGTGCCCGTTTTCTTCCGATTAACTTTTTTGCGATAAAATTTTTAACCAAATTGTATTTATTTTTGGGAATTTTTTCAAAGTCGGTCTTCATCTGTTCTTTGAGTGGTATAGCATTTTCTAATTTCTCATAGAAATCTTCTATTCCATTATATTTTTTTTCTGTTATACCAAGTTCTTGTCTTAAATATCTAGCTGAAGTTATTGATCGTTCAAATTTTTTATCGATTACTTCTTGTGTATAATATCCTGTGTCGTTAGGACGAAGTATAGCACTATGCCATAAAATTGTTGATGTGAATACTAGAATTTTAGGAGTTATTCTAATTCGTGCCTTATTTATCTTATTAATTAATAATAAAGTAATTAAGAGTATTTTATCGAAATTAAATTCATTATATTCTTCTATTTTCTCATTTAAAAAATCTATTGAGGGATATAAAATATCATGTTTAATTTTATCATCGATTTCTAAATGAAGATATTCATTTCCACTAAGAATACGTTCGATTATTTGGTTTTTTTCCATCTCTGTTTTTGGACCCATTTTTGTCTAATTCTATATTAAATAATAATTTTTGATTTTTAAAAAATTACCAATATACCAAAGATTTTTTTGAATGAAAATTAATTTATGAAATTATATCTTTGAACCGAGTGTCCTCCCGACATTTTTCGAATTGATGATCTGCTATCGCCTGCTTTTTATAGTATTCATTAAAATTCTCAGATGTTTTTAAAGCTTTCTTTAAAAATGCAATACTTTTAGTTTTTTCACCTTTTAAGCAGAAAAAACATGCATAATTATAATAATCCTGAGCTAGTAAATCACTATTACCAATCTCCAGATTAATTTCATGAGACTTGTCAATACTTTCAATTGCTTTATCAATTTCCCCAATATAGCTGTAAAATTCACCTAATTTAGAATATAAATGTATTAATTTTAACTTATCGTCTGAATTCTTTAAGTATCCTTCCATTTGTTCATAATCTTTAATTAAAATATAATATTCTTCTTTTTTCTCTAAAATCTTTAATTTCTCATCTTTTTTAAATAAATCAATATACTGCATCCTTCTATAAAAATCTCCATTACGGAGGAGTTCTCCTGGTTTCACACCTTTTGTAATTTGAACTCTGATCTGACCGCGAGGTGTTTTATCATTCTCAGTGTATAATTTTTTATCTTCAATATTATCTCGAACATTATATAAATAGTTAATAAAATTCACAACACATAATTTTACTAAATCTGTTAACCAATTGTATGAAGGCAATAGTTTTATATCTAATCGTCTATCACTTCCAAATTTCTTTAATTTCCCTCTTTCTTTTGTTAAATTGTAGATTAGATCTCCCCCTTTTGTTTTAACAGGAAATTCTTTCCCAGTGTGAAGATATTTTGATCTGAGGATATAAAATGAATTTAAATCCTCAATGAATAACTTATTATGAGAATCTTCCAAAAGGGTATATCTGGGGGGAGTAAAGGTTAAAATAAAATCTCTAAATTTCGCCATAACTCGATGACTGTTTTTAACAAACAAATCTCCGATTTTTAAAAATAAACTCTTTACTAAATTTTCCTCCTCATTGTTTTCTAAGATAATTTTTAAGCCTTTATAGAAAGGTTCGTTTTCATAATCTTCCCATTTTTCTTTTGCTTTACTATATTTACTTGCGAAGCTCTCTATTACTGAAATTAAAAGCGAGAAAGCTGTAGATACATTATAATCCGCAGTCTGGAGACTTGAATTAAAAATGTTTAATCCCTTTTGTAGAAAAATAAACTGTTCATATCTTAATGAACAATTTATATTCAAATTTTGACTTATATCCTCTGATTCTTCAATTGGTTCTAATTCTATATAATTTTCGAGGATAACAAATTTCTCAATGTCGATGTTAATTTCATTTAAAAAAATATGATCATAATGTTTTGTTCTAAAATACTTGCTAAAATACAGACTTAATATGTTGAGGAAATCATTAACAATAAAAAATGGATTTACACCCGCTGCTGGTTTATTTAATTTTTCATCAAATATTGAAATAATTTTTGCTATTAGTACATAATAGGAAAGATCTTGGGATTCTGATATTTTCTGAAGATAGGATATTTTTTCTCTAAAAGTTTTTAGGGATTCATTTTTTAAAAAATCAGTCTTCATCGCTTTGACAGGCCAAAGCTTGAAAAAATCACCAGCAATAATTGGATTTTCAATTTTTATAGAGGATTCCACAATATATATGTATTCTAGTGTTTTATATGTTCCTTCTTTTATTTTTCTGTAATTTTCCCATATTGTGTTGATCATATTAACTTAAACTAAAGATGAATTTTAATGATTTCAAAAATAACTCTAATTGTTTAATCAATAACAGAAAATAATTCTTATTATTAACAAGTTAGTATAATTCAATTCTGAATTATATTATTTGAAAACCTAATGTTTCTATCAGATATTTTTCACCTGTGGCACCATTAATTACCAAAGCAAGTCTATGTGGTAGCTGTGTTAAGATTTGTCTTTCAAGATGATCTTCCGAGAAGAGCAAATTATTGGGATAATCAACTCTAAATATAACCTTTATGCTTGGTTGAGAAGTAACATCATCAAATAAAAGCGAGGGAGATTGATCAGCAATTACAATTCCAACTCCGCGACTTCGGTATTCTTTCAATAGCTCCGAAAATATCTTAGCCATTTGTTCTTTCGTTATAAAATCAGCATCGTCGCTATTTGTAGTTATGGGCTTTTCTAGTATGGCATGAGCCTCGTCAATAACAATGAGATATTTTAACTCTTCAGCCTCGCTATCTTTTGTAACAGTTCTTACGAGCTGGAATATCGCATTTACAATTAATGGTTTTACAAATTTACTACAAAGAGATAAATCTAAGAAGATATTTTCCCCATTCAACCAATCAGTAACCCATTTCGGTAAATTCTCTGTCAGTCTTAAAACATTTTGAACCTTTTCTTCATTATACACGTTCATCCGATTCCTGAAAACCTGTATTAAATTTGCCTGTTCTTCAGGACCATAGCGATTGTTCTCCATGTAAATCTCCACGCCTTTTAATAACCTAAGAAAGAATTCAGGTAATTTACTTTTTAGTTCTAAAAAACCTACTGATGTACGGTAGATTATTTTCTCAAAGACATTTTTTAATCCTAATGACGCACAGATATAAGTTGCCGTTTCCTGCAGCCTTTTTTTTAAAGATTCTTTGCTACCCTTAACGAAATAAGGAATGTGAAAATCCTCATCAGAATATTTTATTTTTGTGAAGTCATTATAAAAAACCTCTTGCGATTCTTTTTTTATATTTAGAACTAATATTCCGACATCCTTTGATTTAGCTGCGAGCTCCTTGATAATTCGTGCGAGAAAATACGTTTTTCCACTCCCAGATTTTCCAAAAATCGCTAAATCTTGAGGAAGCTTATTAATGGGTATGAATGTCTCATGGTTAGTTATTACTCCATCCTTAATGTGGTTTCCCACACTGATAGCAACTTTCTTAAAGTCATCATTGATATCTATGTATCTCACATTTTCATTTTGTAAAATAGGTAATTGAGGCAATGGTAAATTCGCGGGAAAATCGAAATTAACGTCTTCCTGAACAAAATTTCTTAAAGACTCATGGTTATTCTTGAATACTTTCCCCTTCTGTATTTCTAAGGGCGAAATATCAGATGGAGTGACTACTCGAGCACGATCTCCCATTTGATTCTCTATATCCATTGAGAGAAACTGGATTATCCCCTCAAGCTTTAACTTCTCCTCTATATCAGGATAATTCATCTCAAACTGGATGAATACTCGTATATTAAACAAGTTGGATTGCTCTTGAGAGTGCTCTGAACGCGGTTCCCTCTGCCACAGCATGATAAGCTTTACAGTGTGGGCCGTTTTATAATAAAAGGCGCTGATAAACCGCTCAATTATGTTGAATTTCCTTGTTATGAATCCTTTAGGGAGGATAATTTCTAATAAATGGATTTCCCCCAGGGCTTCTTGATTGATTTTTATAATAGGTTTTGGCTCCACATCGCCATCCAATCCCTTAAATTTGAACTTCAAGTTCGAGAGCCATGCATTACCTAATTTAATCGCTTCAAACTCAGATTCAGCCCTCGTAAAAAAAGCTACTTCAATATTGTCTCTTGCTGTCAACTCGAGGCCATACGAACTTGAAGGATTGATCCCAAATGGATCATATAGGAAGGAGCGAATATCTTCTGGTTTTTGATAAAAAGGAACTGTGCCCTCTGGAACAAATTGAGGCGCAAACGGCTCCGGTAATTGAGTAATTCTAATTCGGACTTGCCAAAATCGTATCTCATCCTGCATTTTTTACCCTTGCCCCGAAAAAAAGTTGATTATTGGGCATAATTAGTTAGAAAAATTATTATATAAAATCAGAGGTTTTTAGTAATTTCAAGGTTCCCCGCCTCTTTCAGTGGTTCCATTGGATTGCTTATCCATTGTATCATGAGCTTCACCTTCTTCATCTGAAGAGCCATCGATCCCCCTGTAATCATACGATTCACCTAAATTGTCTGAATCTACTAAATCACCAAATACTTTTAGATCATCCCATTCTACTAAATCTTCAGTGTCTTCCATTTCGTTTAATCCTCTTAAATCTTCTCCTTTATCTTCATTACCCTTATCATTTATAGTATCAAGCGTGCCATCAATATCTTTCTTACCCCTTTCAACTTTATCCGGATTCTCAAAATCTCCAATAGACTCGTTAGACACTATATGTATTTCTGAACTTCCTTGTGCTGGTTCTGGTAATTGCAAACTCTCAAATTTTTCATCTGTTTTAGATAGATTCTGGGAAGATTCTGTAGATTGAATGTTTAGTTGTTCTTCTGCTTGTTCTGGTTCTTCAGGTTGATCTGGCTGTTCTTCAGGTTGATCTGGCTGTTCTTCAGGTTGATCTGGTTGTTCTTCAGGTTGATCTGGTTGTTCTTCAGGTTGATCTGGTTGTTCTTCAGGTTGATCTGGTTGTTCCTTAGGTTGATCTGGTTGTTCCTTAGGTTGTTCTGGTTGTTCTTTTGGTTGTTCTTTTGGTTGCTCTAGTTGTTCTTTTGGTTGCTCAGGTTGTTCTTTAGGTTGTTCTGGTTGTTCTTTTGGTTGCTCAGGTTGTTCTTTAGGTTGTTCTGGTTGTTCTTTAGGTTGCTCTGGTTGTCCTTCAGGTTGTTCTGCTGGTTTTTTTACTGGTTCCTTATTTGTTTCTTCCTTAGATTCTTTTAGATTTTCTGGAGGTGAATTTTTATCTTTAGAATCTTCTCGATTTAATTGATTATCTGATTCTTTAGTTTGATTTTCTGGTGTCTGCTTTTCCCCTAGTTTTTCACTATTTTTATATTCTTCCTTATTTTTTTCATCCCAATGCTCTGGAGGAATCCCTTGCTTTAAATTTTCCTTTCCTTCTTGAAAAGCTTTTAAGTAATCTTCTCTATTCATTGTGCTCTCATTATGAACTTTGCCATGAGTTTCTGGAGTAAGAGCACAGAGGTTATCAAGATCATTATTACTTTTATCATAGTCTATATGGTGCCTAACAATTGTATCATCATCTTTAAATTTTTCTCCGGTTAAAGCATCTCGACCATGTTGTTCTTCAGTAAGTGATTTTATGTGTTTTTCCTTTTCTCCGTACCAGCCTGGACCATATGGTTTTTCTACTTCTTCACGGTTAGGATTCCAGTTAGGATGACTTTCACCAGTCATCCTTTCTCTGAATTCATCTTTTTCCCATTTTTTCTGCATTTCTTCGCTTTTTATCCTTCTGTATTCCTCTGAATGCATTGTATCCGTTTGTTTTTGACGGTATTCTTTATCTTTCCATTTCTGAGTTATACTTTTACTAATTTTCTCACTCCATTCTTTAGATCTTTTAGCCATTTGCCCTTTTATTCCTAAAATAAATTAGATTAATTATTGAAGGAATATCTAAACTTGAGTATAAAAAATCTAATTTTTTTATCAGTTTAAAAATGAGAGAAATATACTTTATAAATAATTACTAATTACTTTTGGGAATCCCATCGATTAATTTCCTCTAATGATACTGATATAATGATTTTATGTAATTTTTGGAGAATTTCTTTTTGGTCTGGCTGTTCTTTGAGAACTTTTTCAATAGCATATTGTAATTTCAATTTATCATCATCAGCACTATGAGCTGATCCCATATTATACCAATATTCTGCGATCTTATCTTTAGAGAAAACTTTGCTTAATCCTCCTTGATTATATAAGATTTCGACTTCTTTTTCATAATCTTCTTTACTATATTTTTCAGAAGTATATTCAATATGATAAAAAATAGGGCAATCATGTTGAAATACTTTACAAGAAAAATCGTTAAATTGTTCTCTTATTGGAAATTCTTCAACTAATTTACCATAAGGGCACCAACCTAGTCTACGACATGGTTTTTTTGCATTTTTATCAATAACTTCTGATGTGTTCAACCATTCACCAACCATTTTTTTCACATCTATATTTTTAAGATTATATTAATGTATATCTATATCAATATTTATAAATAAAAAATAAAAATCTCAAGGATTAACGATAAAACTTTTTTAGAATATTAATTTTTATTTTCTATACCGGCATATAAATAAGAGAACTTATTTAATTTTTAGTTTATCTTAATAATAAGAGAGAAATTGAATAAGATCTTTAAAAAGAAAAGCCCGTTTCCAAAAGGGAGGGTGGTCTAGCCTGGTATGATACTATAGTGGTTTTCTCTATAGCATGATTCTTGGTTTGGGACCAAGGGGCCGGGGGTTCGAATCCCTCCCCTCCCATTTCTAATTTTTATAATGATAATAGAAAAATAATCAAGTTTTAGGAAAATTTTCAATGTCAATTTCTTCTTCTGATTTGAAATAAATTTCCGGAATTAAATCCTGAATAGCGGAGAGAAGAGAGAGCATTATAGCAGGATTTTCTGAAGTCATCCTAATGTATTTATGAAATCTTATTCTCTTTTTTACAATTATTTGGTCTTTAAAAAATTTCAGTAATTGCTTAACTTCCTCTCTAAAATCTTTATGATCCTGTATCCAGGCAAAAATTTGTTTATTGTTTGCATTCTTAACTGGCTTTATTTTTAATCGTAAAATCATAATTACTGAACTTGAATCTAATTTACAATCCTTTAAATTCTAATTATAAAAACAAGCGTAATTTTTGAGACTTGATATAATTTTACTAAGTAAAAAGACGGAAGAAAAAGAGTTTAATCAAGAATTTTTTTTAATTCTTTTGTAATTTTTTCTATTTTTTTATCTTTAATCCAATATCTGATCTTAGGAGATCTAAGGAAGGTTTGGATTTTCTCATTTAATTCATTTAATTTATGTTTTTCTTCAGGAGATAATTGAGGAATTACCTCATCTATTTTTTCCTTTAAATCCTTAACTTCTTCTTCAATAGCGGGGATTATTACTTGATCCTTACCTTGAATAAGTCTTCTTTTAATAATCTCTTTTATGTTCTTTACCCATCCCTCAAGCCAAGGATAATTTCCCGGTTTTTCGGGATCCCTAATTAAAATTTCTATTCTTTCTACTTTTATTAAATCATCTGGACATGAGTTTTCACATGCTCCACAATAAAAACACTCATCTTCATTACACGCAATTTTTCCATATTTTTTAACATCTTCTGCTTTTTCTGGAATAAAAAAAGACTCAGTGGGGCAAATATTAACACAGCCTTTACAGCCCTGCGGATCACATTTATGGAGCATACTTTTTTTGAGGATAACTTCGCCTTTTAGAGGAGAATTAATAGAAAAACAGTTGGTTGGGCATTCTTTTTGAATTTTAAAGTAATCTTTAATATTATTTCGTTCTCTTACAGTTAAACATAATTGACATATTTCTTTAGCGGAATCTTCTATACATTCATTCATATCAATTTTAAAAAATTTCCCAATCGATGGAAATTCAGCTAAATCAATTTGTTCTTCAGGAAAAATTTTTTCATGAAATGCGTCATTTGGGCAAACTACAGCACATAGCATACAATAACAACACTTATTATGGTCAATTAAGATTTTAGGAGTATCTTCACTTAATTTTCCCTGAGCTATATCTGGAATTGGACCAAGCTCGATTGCTTCCACAGGACATATAAGTTTACATAATGAACAACCGATACATTTCTTTATATCATAGGTGAGCTTTTTATCAACATTTTGGTATTTCCATTGTAGTACTAATTGATTTGAATCAACTTCTATATCCTTTTTTATTATTTCTTTTTCTTCCTCAATGTTTTTATCTTTCTTTTTAGTTTGCGAAATTTTAATCCTCCATTTTGAAAAAGTACTATTATCAACTTGATTGATTTCCTATATCTTGTAAAATTAACGTAAAAATAAAATTTTCGAAAATAAAAAATAATTTTGTGTGAAGAGAGATAGAATTTCAAAAGTTAGAAAATTTAAGATTGAGCCTAGAGGTATAATTCAAGTTTAAAAATTAAACACCATCACGCTTATTTGCATAAACGCAAAAGCATAAATATAATAATTTCTGTTTTAGTTTCATACGGTTGATATGGTAAATTAACATATTTTTTTATAAAAATCAAGCTCAAGCTTGAAAAAGTATAATAGGGGTTAAAAAACCAAGTAAGTATAAATTGTACTTATAGCTTTACAAAATATCTTTCGGAGGAGAAATAAAGTAATTAAGATCTTTATAGCTGAGGATGACAGAGATCTACAAAGGCTTTATGAATTGCTTCTGGAAATGTCAGGATATGACGTAGTGGGGATTGCAAGTAATGGGGATGAAGCAATAAAAATGTATAAAGAATTCACTGAAAAGCCTGATATAATTATATTAGATTATAGAATGCCAATAAAAAATGGTATTGATGCGTTAAAAGAAATTTTGCAAATTGATAAAGAATCTAAAGTTATATTTGCAAGTGCTGATAGAACTATAAAACAAGAAGTATTTAGTTGTGGAGCAGTAGGATTTTTAGATAAACCTTTTTCTCAAAAAAAGCTAGTAAATACTGTTAATAAGTGTTTGAATGTTACGGAAGAAATAGAGTCCTGAAAACTATTAATTCTTATCTTAAAAAACCTCATTTTTTAAAATTAGACTTTTACGAATAATAATCATAACTTTGATTATCAAATTCATATACATATTCAATAGGAATACCATCAGGTTTTAGATCTGGCGGAGTGTAAATAAGATTTAGATTAGGAAAATAAGTACCAATTCCAATTTTTGCGAGGATAATAGCTGGATGATTTGAATCCATGAAAATTTCTTCACTTATCTTAAGGGTTAAAATTCTACATTGTTGTTCATCGATAATTCCTAAGGAATGAATATATTCATGTAATAGTATATGATAAGTATAAGCCCAGACTATTTCAAAAGGTTGTTCTTTTAGAATTATTTTTAATGGTGTCTTATTCATTACAATATCAGTCCCCGGATGAAAATGCATTCCACCTATAAAACCTCCTCTATTCATACCCATCTCAACTAATCCGAGACTCAAACCTGCTCGATGACGCCCATATACTTTCCTCACATCTTCCTTAATTTTGTCGAATATCTCTGGCATAATTTTCTTTAATTCTTGCAGATTCATTTTCATACCTCATTTAAAAACAAGATTATTGAAAAAATTAACTAATTGAAGATTAGATGTCAAAAAACCAGTCATCTTCAACCTCATGTAAAAAACCTATCATGCCTGATAAATCTCGGAGTAAGTGTCGAATAGAAACTCTATGCTGATCTCTCCTAATAGGACCCATTTCTGAGAAGAACATATCATCAAGTAATTTATCGATGTTTATTTTCTTATAATATCTAATTGGGTTATAAAACAGAGTATAAAATATCTCCTTTTCTAAATTGGGTTGTTCTTTTTTTCTAATACCCACTTCAAATCGACTTTTCATTAAGTTCTTTAATTCCACAATGAAACATTCTTTATCATGTAATAATACATTTCTTTCCTCCTCTATACTCCTAATACTTTGCTCTCTTTCTTTAATTTTTTCTCCTAAAAATCTCAGTTTCTTATTTGGGTTAGTTATTTTTTGATAGGCTATATGAGAACCAGTATATTTTAGTTCTAGGTTTTCTCTAAACTCTTCTACTTTAGATATATTGTAAGTAATATTGTAATAATCAGGAGTGATATCAATTCTTAAAGAAAGATTACTTTTAATACGATACTTAATATTTCGTGGATCATCTCCAAAGCTTTCAATAACTTCAGACTCCGAGAGCATTTTAAGCTGACTATGAATCGCTTGTCTTGAGATTCTTTTTCCAAATGAAGCTGCTAGTTCTGAAGCACCTAAAGGGACCTTAGATAATTTAGATAAAATTACGCGTCTCGTAGGATTACCTAATATCTCAAGTAAATTATCTAAACTTAGAAACTTCGTATTTTCTTCTTGCTCTTCTAATTCCATTTGAGACACTCCTTTGTATTCTAACTTTATTTTTATTTTTTAATTATCTATACAATTCTTCTGAAGGTTCTTGGGAATATTTATCATGTGAAATTTTCGCTCTATCTGCAGATTTCAAAATCTTTTCAATTGCTTTATCAAATTCCATTTTTGAGATTTTTACTCCTTTCACAGAATCTGCGTTTTGAGTATTGATATTAGAATCTGCTACTGCCTTACGAATTGTCAAAATTGTAGCCTCTTCACAGATAGCTTCAATATCTGCTCCGGTATAACCTTCCAATCCTTGAGCCATTTGATTAATATCAACATTAGATGCTAATGGCTTGTTTTTAAGGTGAATTTTAAATATCGCTACTCGTGCATCTTTGTCTGGCAGAGGAAATTCAATATGCCTTCCGAATCTACCGCTTCTCAACAATGCTGGATCAAGCATATCTGGCCTATTTGTAGCCGCAAGCAGTATTACATCTTTTAAACCTTCCAGACCATCCATTTCTGTCAGTAGCTGTGAAACCACTTGTTCTGTTACTTGAGAGCCAGATGATCTACCTCTCATTCCCGCAATAGCATCAATCTCATCGAAAAAGATTATACAAGGAGATGCTGCTCGTGCCTTCCTAAAAGTCTCTCTTACTGCTTTTTCACTCTCACCAACCCATTTAGAGAGAAATTCTGGTCCTTTGACAGATATAAAATTAACTTCACTTTCATGTGCTAAAGCTTTTGCTAATAATGTTTTTCCCGTACCGGGAGGTCCGAATAATAAAATTCCATTGGGGGGATTTGAATTTAAATGGGTAAAGAGTTCTGGGTACTTCAAAGGCCATTCTATAACTTCTTGTAATTGTTGCTTTGCTTCTTCTAATCCTCCAACATCACCCCAACCTTCAGTCGGTTGAATAATTAATACTTCTCTTAGAGCCGAAGGTTCGATACCTGTTAGGGCTGTTTCAAAATTTTTCATTGTTATCTGGAGATTCATTAATATTTCCGGAGGAATTGGCCTATCTAAATCAATTTGTGGAAGTAAGTCTCTTATCGCAAGCATGGCAGCCTCCTTAGCTAATGCTTCGACATCTGCCCCCACAAACCCATGAGTCTTCTCGGCCAGCAAACGTAGATCAACATCACCATATAACGGCATTCCACGAGTGTGGATTAGCAATATATCGTACCTTCCATCTGTATCTGGAACACCTATCACAATCTCACGATCAAACCTTCCAGGTCGTCGGAGTGCAGGATCGATATCATTTACTCTATTGGTCGCTCCAATTACAATAATTTCGCCTCTCCCTTCTAACCCATCTAATAAAGAGAGTAATTGAGCTACAACTCTTCTTTCAACTTCACCAGTAACCTCTCCTCTTTTAGGCGCAATTGAATCCAATTCATCAATAAATATTATAGAAGGTGCCATCTCTTTAGCTTCTTCAAATACTTTGCGGAGATTTTCTTCACTTTGACCATAAAATTTGCTCATGATTTCTGGACCGCTAATTGTTATAAAATGTGCTTCAGTTTCATAAACGACTGCTCTAGCAAGTAATGTTTTTCCCGTTCCAGGAGGGCCATGAAGTAATACACCTTTAGGTGGATCGATTCCTATTCTTTTAAACAATTCAGGATGACGAATTGGCAATTCAATCATTTCACGGATTCTCTGAATCTCCTCTTCTAAACCCCCAATATCCTCATATGTTACTCTTCTTGCTTCAAGCTCCTCAAGTTCTTTATGAGTCTTTTCCGAAATGGTAATCTTTGTTTCTAAGTGAATTCTCACGGCATCTGCTTTAGGAGAATAGTCTATAACTATAAAATCAATTCTGCGTCCCATCGCGTTAAAACTTAAAATATCACCCTTAGTAATCACACGATTTTCCAACATCCTTACTAATTGATCAGATCGTCGAATAATTACCGATTCTTCTAAGCCCGCAAAAGTTATTCTTTCTGCTAAACTCGCTTCTATCTTACGTATCCCTACAATATCGTCTAATGCAGCCCCAATGTTTCTCCTTAGTGAAGAATCTATTCTGATTGTATTTTTACCTTTATCCTCTAATTTACCGGGATATAATAAGGCAGCTGTTTTTTTGAGAACTACTGGGTGGGAGATTTCTATTACATCTCCAGTCTTGAGATTAAGCTCATTGATTAGATGTGGATCAATTCTAATTCTACCTCTTCCCGCGTCTCCTTTATACGCGTCTTTTACTCTTACTTTTGTATCCTTCCCATTATATTCTCGAGTTATACCGCTCATTCCGATTTCCTCGCTTTTAAAATTGTGATTCCATTATTAACTTCTAATTCACAATCCTTCTTAGAGGATTTAAACGATAAAGATATAGTTTTTGAGTATCTTCGCACCCCATTTTCTGCTGAAAATATTAGCTGATTACCATCTTCATTAAATTCAATATTCACATTATTTTCTTCTATTCCTGGAGTTTCTAAAACGATTTCAGTGCTGTCCTTTTTGTCTATAATCTCCGTATATGGCACTAAGATATTAGAATCATCTTCCTCGACAAAAGTATCCAAAGAAAGATTAAGATTAGCTGCATCTATTTCATTAACAGATCTGGATTTTAATATGTTCCTCAAATTAGGATATTTATTTAAATCAATACCTTTTAATTGTTCGCGAATTTGTTTTTCATCAATCACACCTTCAATTTTAATCTCAGGTTTTTCCATACCTGCCTCAAAATGATATGATATCTTAAAACCTTTCACTTTTTCTTCATGATAATCTGAATTTAAATCAAGGCTAGATTCAGGAATAAACAAAAAATCAACTTCAAATCCATCTGAATCTACATTAAACATTTTCTTAAATTCATCAAAATCGTCTGACGTGCTTACCACCTTTATCTTATTGTCGTCAATTAATTATTGTCAACAACAATTTACAAATGGTATTTTACTTATAAAAAGTTATTGTTTTTACTTAATAATAGGGGCAATCAAACAAAATAAAAAAATTTATTTCATAAAAAAAAAAA
>JAHLWT010000201.1 GCA_019057775.1 Promethearchaeota archaeon | reverse complement strand
GTGGGATTTTGTGTTTTAGTGCTTTAGTGGCGAAAAAGCGACTTTTTGGAGTAGGCTCAACATTTAACTCATAACAGTTAACATATAACATTCCGTTTCTTTTCAACTCAACATTCAAGTTGATTACTTTAGTTTAATAAAGCTTTAAAAATAAAAAAAATAAATGATCTTTAATGAACAAATCAGTTATAAAGCATAAGGATCATTAAGCATATCATCCTTTTTTATTTATATTTTTACGGCTTGTATAAAATATTAACTAAATAGAGCCTGTCTGTAATATCGATATAATAAAAAAATGAATAAATCAGGAATTATTACAACACCCTCTGTCCCCTCTTTTTAGAGGGGAAAATGTAGCAGTAAAGTTAAAAATTTGCATAATGATTTATTACATATACTTGTTAACTCCCCTCTATTAAGAGAGGGGTTGGGGGTGTGTTATTATCTCGCGTTGCCTAAAATAGTATTATATGATGTCAGGTGTTTCCACCTGACATTGAATACGGGAATAATTAAAATCTTGCCATATCATTAACTGTCGGATGGAAACATCCGACAGCATCGATATCCGCTTGGCGGATATCGAACTCACGTTAACTAATAAGCTTATTAGCTCATAGTTTACCGTTAATAATTTACGTTTAAATAAGGAATCAAAAAATGTCAAAAAGAACAATTGTATCGCTTCCGGGTGATGGTATTGGAAAAGTTGTACTAAAGGAAGCAATCAGGGTATTGGATGCAGCTGGTTTTGAAGCAGATTATATCGAAGGGGATATTGGCTGGGAATTTTGGAAAAAGGAGGGAAATCCTTTGCCAGAGCGTACCATCCGGTTGATCGAACAGTATAAAACCGGACTTTTCGGGGCGATTACTTCCAAACCAAAAGATGAAGCTGCTGCGGAATTAGATCCATCGTTACAGAATAAAGGGTTGGTTTATTCCAGTCCGATAGTGGGCTTACGTCAGCATTTCAATCTTGAAATCTGTACCCGTCCCTGTAAAACCTATAAAGGAAATCCGTTGAACTTCGTCAGGCGTAGCACCGGGGATACGATGGAGGAACCGGAGATCGATGTAATTATTTTCAGGCAAAATACGGAAGGTCTCTATGGTGGGGTGGAATGGTCAAACCCTCCGGAACAGGTGCATAAAGCACTATTAACCCATCCAAAGTTTAGAAAGAATTTTGGAGATATCCCCGTGGAGGAAATATCCGTATCAACACGAATATTTACAAAAAAGGCTACTGAGAATATATTGAAGGCTGCTTTTAACCATGCACGGAAACAGGGTTATAAATCGGTTACTCTGTGTGAGAAACCCAATGTTATCAGGGAAACATCGGGCATGATGTTCGTTTTGGCAAAACAAATTCAAAAAGAAGAATTTCCTGAAATTGAATTATGGAATACCAACATCGATGCACAAATGATGTGGCTTACAAAGAATCCTGAAGTTTACGGGGTAATTGTAGCAGGAAATATGTTTGGTGATATTGTTTCAGACGGATTTGCCGGCCTGATCGGTGGACTTGGATTTGCCTGCAGTGCTCAGTTCTCATATGATGGTGTGGCACTTTTTGAGCCCACACACGGATCGGCACCTAAATATGCAGAATATGATGAATCCATTGTCAATCCCATTGCTATGATAGAATCATCGTGCATGATGCTGGATTATTTAAACGAAAACGACATTGCATCCAAAATCCGGAAAGCCATAGCCAAGGTGGTTGCAGAAGGGAAAGTTCGTACGTACGATATGCTGAAAATGCCTGGAAGTCAGGATGTTTTGAAAAATGGAGCAGCATCGACTAAGGAAATGACAGATGCGATTATTGGTATATTGTAATGGGGGAATTGGTTGATTTTCTTTATCTACCTCTCCATCCTTCGCCAAACACTGCCCCGCCTTCGCATATTACGGGCGCCTGTGCTAAAGCTTCAGCGACAGCATGCGGGCAGGCAGGTCAGGAAGACCCTGGCAGGTTATTCCCTCACACAAAATTGTCTCGGTTTCTGAATTTTGTTAATTTGCAAATCATAATTGTAACTTTCAACCTGTGACATAGGCCTGCCCGAATGACTTCGGGACAACCTGCAACTTGAAATATGCTACAGGGAAAAAAGTAATTCTTATATTTACCTGATCATTTAGAATATTTACAATTATCTGATATGAGAAAAGAAGTAAATCAATTATGGCCTGAATTGGAATGGATTAAGGACCGGGACTTAAGGGAAAAAACAGCCAAAACCTGGGAACTGGCACTTGAAAAAAGTGTTTTAACATCAGATGATCTTTGTAACATTCCATTCACCTTACTTTGCGGACCGGATCTGAAAGTTAGTTTTATAAGTCATAAACGTTGTGTAGTTCATATTGCAAAAGAAAGCGGAGAAAAAATAAATGAATTCTTTGAGAATGAACTGCCGGTCGACATGGATACCTTACTATCAGGTGCCATTCTTGCTGATGTTGGGAAATTGCTCGAATATGAATTGGATAAGGAGGGAAAGGCAGTTCAGGGAAGCTATGGTAAATACGTCAGGCATCCGTTCTCTGGAGTATCCCTTGCCGAAGAATGTGGAGTGCCACCACAGGTTTGCCATATCATTGCTGCACATGCAGGGGAAGGAGATTTGGTAAACAGGAGTACTGAAGCTTATATTGTCCATCATGCGGATTTTATGACCTTTCTACCATTTAAAAGCAGGTTGAGCATTTAATATGATCAATTTTCAATTAATTCTAGTATTCGTTGTCCTGGTTTTTATCCTGGTTTCTCTTTATAAGGAGATATTGGGTACTACATTTACTTTCCTTGTTGCTATTGTTGTTCTTGGTTTTTTCGGTGTATTAACACCGGCTGAAATTTTGGCCGGTTTTGCAAATGAACAAATAGCAGTTATCATCATGTTGCTGCTTATGGGAGATATCATCAGGAGAACCGCTATTATTGAATTGGTCTTCGATAAGGCTTTTCAAGGGGTAAAAGGATACAGGGGATTCCTTGGCAGGATGATGATAATTGTTTCAGTCCTATCGGCATTCCTTAACAATACACCTCTTGTTGCAGTGATGATGCCTTATTTAAACAGTTGGTGCAAGAAAAACGATATTTCTCCTTCCAGACTCCTGATGCCTCTCTCTTATGCAGCTATTCTGGGGGGTTGTGCTACGCTGATTGGAACATCAACCAACCTGATTGTTAATGGTTTGGTCGTTGATCAGGAAATCCTGCCGGATTTACGCTCTCTGAGAATCTTTGATTTTGTTTATGTAGGAATTCCTATGATTATAATAGGATTTCTCTATCTTTTCTTCTGGGGTGAAAAACTTCTTCCGTCAAGAGAGAAACTGGATGAGGATTCTCCTGAAAATAACCGGACTTATCTTATTGAAACCCAAGTGAGAAAGAACTCTGATTTGATTGGAAAAACCATCGAAGAGTCGGGATTAAGAAATATGAAAGGACTTTATTTAGTTGAAATTCAGAGGGATAATCGTAAAATATTTGTGGTTTCAAATAATTTGATCATTAGCCAGGACGACATCCTGGTTTTTGCAGGAGATACTGCTCCTGTGGCAGAATTGACCAAATCGGGTTCAGGGTTGACTATTCCTTCGGTAGGTATGCTGCACAAGAAAAAACAAACAGAGGTGGTTGAGATCGTTATATCCCATAATTCTTCAATGATACATAAAAGTTTGAAAGAAATTAATTTCAGGTCAAGATATGATGCGGCGGTAATCGGCATACACAGGAATGAAGAAAGAATTACCAGTAAATTGCGTGAGGTTGTTTTGAAAGCAGGCGATGTTTTAATGTTGTATAGCGGAGGTGATTTTGTCAGCCAGTCACAGGGAACCAGGGATTTCTATTTTATCTCCAGGGTTAAGGAATTTAAAAAGGTGGAAGGCTACAAAATTGCCATTGTTATGGGAGGATTGCTCCTTGCAATTTTCCTTGCGGCTATGAATATAATCTCGCTGTTTATGGGATTAATTATATTACTGATGACATCTCTTGTATTAAACATTACTACCCCGAAAGACCTGCCCAGAGGTATTGATTATGATCTGGGATTGATAATTGTGATGTCACTGGCACTGGGTACTGCAATGATTAAGTCGGGAGCGGCGTATATTATTGCCAATGGTTTTATCGCAGCATTTCTGCCATTGGGAAAGGTTGGTATATTATTCGGTATTTACCTGATTACAGCGTTCCTGGCAGCCTATATTACCAATAAAGCTGCCGTGGCTATTATCTTCCCCATATCGCTTACCATGTCTGTAACACTCGATTTGAATCCCATTCCATTTGTTTTGGTCGTTGCCTATGCTGCTGCCGCTAACTTTATGACACCCATCGGATACCAGACCAATCTAATGATATATGGTCCGGGCGGATATGCCTTTAAGGACTTTTTTAAGGTAGGATTTCCTTTAACTATGATCTACATGGTGGTTACCGTTGCGATTTTAAGCCTTTTGTACTTCTGATCAATGATTATTATATGAAGGAAACGATTCATGTCGAGGTTTTGCTACCCGTTGCCATTTCTGCAACAATAAAAGGAGGGCAAAAAATTCTTGAGGTATATCAGTCCGGCGCTTTTGATGTTCAGCTAAAGAAGGATAATACTCCTGTCACTCTGGCCGACCGGTTATCCCACTCAACCATAAAAAAGAACCTCGATAATACCAACCTGCCTTTTCTCAGCGAGGAGGGGAAAGAAATACCTTATATTGAACGAAAAAAATGGGATCTATTCTGGCTGGTAGATCCGTTGGATGGTACGAAGGAATTTATCGGGAGGAATGGAGAATTTACCGTAAATATTGCACTGATCCGAAAAAAAGAGCCAATACTGGGTGTCATTTATGTTCCGGTGCAGAAAATCCTGTATTTTGGTATGGAGAATACCGGGTCATACAAGGTGGATTTAGGTGTTTTAAGCCAATATCCTGATAATATTGATGGATGGTTAAATGAAGGGAAAAAACTACCGGTTACAGGAAAAACAGAGAATTTTAGAATTGTTTGCAGCAGGTCTCACATGAATGCTGAAACAGAGGCCTTAATTGAAGATATGAAGAAGAAATACGAAAGGGTTGAATTTGTCTCAATAGGGAGCTCACTTAAATTGTGTATGGTGGCTGAAGGATTGGCATATATTTATCCCAGGCTTGGGCCTACGATGGAATGGGATACGGCAGCCGGTCATGCTATTGCAAAGTTTGCCGGATGCAGTGTTACAGTTTATAATAAGGATATTCCTTTGGAGTATAATAAAGAAAACCTCCTGAATCCATGGTTTATAGTAAAATCAGAACAGTAAAACGACTCTTCCAATGAAGCAGAGATTTGTTTTTTTTGTTTTGTACACCCTTTTTTGGCTCCTTTTTTTTATTATTTGTAAAATCATTTTTTTATTCTTTTTTTATAACCAGTCGGCTGGGTTTCCATTAACGGATTGGTTCCTGATCTTTTCCCACGGTTTTAAACTTGACCTCTCAGCAACCGGCTACGTCCTTCTTCTCCCGGTAATGATCACAGCACTTGGTTCCTTCTTTAAAGGTAGATGGTTTACTTACTTTATTAATGTTTATACAATAATTATCGTTCTGATTGCCAGCTTTGTTCTCATAATTGATCTTGAGTTATACCGGCATTGGGGATTCAGGATCGATACAACTTCCTTATTATATATCGACCAGCCTAAGGAAGCTTTTGCTTCGGTGAGTATTTTAATCATCTTTCGACAGATTATTCTGGCAATCCTTATTTTTTCAACAACAATATTTGTTTACTTCACATACATAGCCCGCCAAACTATCCATTTGAAACCCGGAAAATGGTTGCAGCTTTTTGTATTTTTATTTTTAACCGGCTTTTTAATCATACCTGTCAGAGGTGGGTTAGGTATTGCACCGATCAATACAGGTTCTGCCTATTTTCATGAAAAGGCTTTTCCGAATCATGCCGCGCTGAACGTGTTCTGGAATCTTGGATATTCATTGGTTAATTTCCAGCCCAGGGAAAATCCGTACCGGTACCTGGAAAAAAGGGAAGCAGAGATCCTTTATGACGGATTATTTGATCACGAGGATCGAACCGGTCAGGTCCTGAGACAGGGGATGCCTAATGTCATTATCCTGATACTGGAAAGTTTCAATTCGAAAATTATTGAAGTTCTTGGAGGAAGGGAAGGGATTACACCTCAATTTAATCAATTGACACAGGAAGGAATTTTATTTAAAAATTTTTATGCAACGGGTGACCGAACGGACAAGAGCCTGGTTGGAATCCTGAGCGGATATCCTGCACAACCAACGTATTCAATCATTAAGTTTCCAAAAAAAACAGCAGGTTTACCCAATATTGTCAGAGAAATAAGAAATTTGGGTTACACAACATCATTTTATTACGGTGGCAGTATCGATTTTGCGAACATGAGATCGTACCTGGTCACTTCGGGTTTTGACAAGATCATCAGTAAGGTCGATTTTGCCCCATCCACTTACAATTCCAAATGGGGTGTTCACGATCATATTTTACTGGATAGGTTTGCACAGGATATCTTTGATGCTGAAACTCCGTTTTTCAGTGTTCTTATGACATTAAGCAGTCATGAACCGTTTGAAGTACCTATGGAAACAGTTATTACGGGAGAGGATGAAGAAAGCCAGTTCTTGAATTCCTGTTATTATACCGATAAGAGTGTTGGAGATTTTATCCGTAAAGCACAAAAGGAAGAATGGTGGGATAACACACTAATGATCCTTATTGCGGATCATGGGCATAGGTTACCAGGCAATTCCCCTGTTTATAGTCTCGATAAATTTAAAATACCCATGTTATGGCTTGGTGGTGCTTTAATTAAAAAAGATACAGTCATAGCTAAGTTTGGATCCCAGCATGATATTCCTACAACATTGCTCCGACAAATGGGTATTCATACGGATTATCCCTTCAGTAAGAACTTGTTAGAGGCTTCTTCCAAATCATTTGCCTATTATTCCTATAATAATGGTTTTGGGTTCCTTTCTGATTCGCTCAGGCTTGTATTTGATAATATTTATAAGAAATACCTTGTGAAAGAGGGGGTACGTTCTGAAACGGATCTTAAGTTAGGAAAAGCTTTTCAACAGGTCTTAATGGAGGACTTTATTCACAGGTAATTGTAATATCTTTTTTGAATGCCGAGTCTGACAGGTCCTTGCCAATGAAAACCCCGACAGGGTTGAAACCATTTCGTGAACATAGTGAACGGAATGTCTCATGAGCAGGTTTGAGCGAAGGACTGTGGGAGCGAATAAACCCTGTCAGGGTTAAAAAAAGGGAGTTATAAGCTCCTATCTTTTCTTTAAACTTAAATAATCTTAATTATATAACTTCACCGATCCGTATTT
>JAHLWT010000200.1 GCA_019057775.1 Promethearchaeota archaeon | reverse complement strand
GATTTTTGTAGAGAAATATTTATATTCCTAGATATGGTTAAAGCAATTCATCCAACGTTACCTGTTACATTCACCCAATATTTGGGAAAATTAAATGAATTCGAAAAAGAAATCGATGAAGTAATGCTAAAAGTAAAAGATGCTCGGGCAAAGAAGCTAATTTCACCAGCAGAATTTCATGAAATTAATGCTAATTCAAATACTACCAAAAATCGATTGATAGAACTAACTAACAAAGACCTAATCAAAAATCATATTAAAGATTTCGTGAAGGTTTCTAAAAAACCTATCTTAACACAAGACATCTTTAAAATAATTGAAGAACAAGAGATCGAACCGGTTGAGGAAATTAACCCTTTGGAACTATTTTTTAAAAAATACAATGATGAGCTAGCTGCCGTTGCCACAACTGACACACTAGATAAATTTACAGAAGCTTTTACTTTTTGGTTAAAAGAAGATGTTTTTCCATTAACTCTCAATAAAGCGGAAGAACTATTGTTAAAAAATATCTTTAAGAAAATCAAGAAAAAAGTGCAAAAACTCATCGATGAAAGTGAAGAGGGACAGCAAGAACCTACACAGAGTGATGAAACGATTATAAGACCAGAAAAAAGTGAAGTACAAGAAATAATATCTGAGGAAATTGAAATCTTAGAGGAAACAAAAGAGAAAATTAAAGATTTAGATAAAATTCCCGATGAGAGTGAAATACAAGCAACTCTAAATGATAATATTGAAGAAAAGAAAACAACAATAGAAAAAAGTAAAGTACTACATCCTACAAATGATGAAATTAAAGAAGTGGAAATAAATACTGATAATAGTATAGTACAAACACCTCCTATTGATAAAATAGAGGAACCGGAAATATTGCCTGATGAAAGTGAGGAATTAAAAACTAAAGTTGAGGATGGGGAGGAAATTAAGCTAGATCAAGACGAGATAAATCCCACGGAATAATTACATTTTGCTATTTTTATATTTAATACATTCTTTTATAAACTCAGAATATACAGGTGAAGGTTTATAGGGTCTCGATTTAAATTCGGGATGAAATTGTGTTCCTAACATCCAGTGATCTTCTCTCTCTAATTCTATACTATTAATAATTTTACCTGTAATATCTCTACTCGATACTCTCATTCCCTTTGCTTTTGCTTCTTCAGTAATGAACCTCTCTTGAATATGAAATCTATGGCGAAATCTTTCAATTATTTCTTTCTGTTGATATGCTTCAAACAAACGAGTTCCTTCAACTATATTAATTTTTAACCCTCCCAACCTCATAGTACCGCCTTTTTCAGTTACCTCTTTTTGAGATTCTAGAAGATCAATTACAGGGTATTTTGTATTAGGATCTATTTCAGTAGAATTCGCTGCTGTCAATCCAAGATATTTTCTACAAAATGCGATATAAAAGAGTTGTGCCCCAAAACAAATACCTAGGAAGGGGCTTCTTTTTTCCATTGCATATTCGGCACATTGAATCATTCCTTCAACAGCTCTTTCCCCAAAACCGGGTGTGAGGAGGATTCCATCACAATCTTGTAACGCTTCTTCAATATCAGTATCCTCATTAATATTTATCATTTTTAATTCTGTCTTATAACCTTGATGGGCTGCAGCGTGAGCCAATGCATCATTAATAGAGATGTAAGAATCGCTTATATTAAAATATTTACCGGGCATACCTATTTTAACTGTCTTTTTTGCTGTTTTAAAGATTTCGACTGTTTTTTTCCATTCAGAATAGTTTTTAACTTCACTAAAATCAACTAATTTTGCCTTTAGATCTAATAAATCACAGAGAAAATCGCCTAATTTTTGTTTTTCGAATAGAAGTGGTAATTCATATACACTTTCCAAATCAGGATTAGATATAACGGCGGCCTCTGGTATATTTGAAAATAGAGAAATTTTGCGTTTAATATCGTCTTCCAAAGGAAATTCACTACGTCCTATAAGAATATCTGGTTGTAGCCCCGCACTTTGTAACATTTTAACAGAATGTTGAGTAGGTTTAGATTTTTGCTGTCCAACAGCTTTAGAATAGGGAATTAGTGTGACATGAACAAATGCAGTTTGTTTTTTCTGTAATTCTAATCTTACTTGTCTGAATGATTCAAGAAAAATACTTGATTCTAAATCGCCAACAGTACCTCCGCATTCCACTAGTAATAAATCCAAATCTTCTTTTTCAGCTATTTCAAGTAACCGTTCTTTAATTATGTTTGTAACATGAGGGATAATTTGAACCGTTCTTCCTAAATATTTACCTTTTCTCTCGCTGAGTATTGTGGATAAGTAGATTTGACCAGATGTTATGTTATGAGAGGGATGTATCTCAATTCCTAAAAATCTTTCGTAAGTACCAAAATCTTGGTCAATTTCACTTATTCTATAAATTCTCTCATCGGAACCAGACACGGGCCTGAAATCCCACACCTGTTCGGTAATAAAACATTCACCATGCTCTATTGGGTTTAGGGTGCCAGGATCTACGTTAAGATATGGATCTATCTTGACAACCGAAACATTAAATCCACGGAATTGAAGAATTTTACCGATACTAGAAGTAACAACGCCTTTTCCATAGCCTATTATAATGAAGCATTATAATATTATGCCGCTCATTACTCCTCCAGTAATAAATACAAATTTACAATTGATGTTCATAATTTTAATCAGTTTATTGAAGAGTTTTTCATTTCCGATTTATTTGAATAAATAAAATTATTAGAATAAACCAATTTTTAAAAGAATTACTAAAAATTATAATAATAATGTTTTATGAGTGTTAGTTAAAAATATTAATCGTCATCGTCATCATCGTCATCATCATCGTCATCATCATTATCGTCATAGTCTTCTTCATAGATGCCGTATTCTTCAGCTTCCTTATAGCAATTATCGCAATAGGGTTTTCCTCGTACATAAATTGCATCATCTTCGTGTAATTCTTTCTCGCAAATTTTACATTTAACATAATCCTCATCATTATTTTTTCCCATAATAAATACCCTACCAGTTTATTACTTTACTTAATTATTTAAGTTATAAAAAAAATAAAGATAAAACACGTTTTATAATTATTTTGTTAAGACAGTAATAATCTTTTCGAGCTATTTTCCTTTAAAAATGGGCTCTTTCTTTGTAATTAGAGATTTCGTTGATGCTCGAAAATCGCTTGTTTTAAACAAGTCTCTGAGTCCTTCATTTTCTAAATCCAGCGTTCGTGAAATTGTATTTTTATAATAATCATGTAAAATGTGTTTCATGTAACTAATCGCTTTTGAAGGACCTTTAGGAGGGACTAATCTTAAAGCTTGTTCTCTTACAAACGGAATTAAATCATCTGGTGCGAGAACTTTATTAACTAATCCAAGTTTTTCAGCTTCTTGAGCAGAAATTTTATCTCCAAAATAAATGATCTCTTTTGTTTTTTGAAATCCTATTAAAAATGGAAGAATAAAGGTTGAACTGAATTCTGGTACTACTGCTCTCTTCACAAAATAAAACCCTAGCCAAGCGTCTTCAGCCATGTATATTAAATCAGCCCCTACCAAAGGCATAGTGATACCAATACCTACTGCTAAACCATTAATAGCGGCAATTATTGGTTTATTAAAATTCCACATCTTTACACATAATCTTTTTTGTGCAATATCCATTAAATCTATTTCTTTCATTATTTCAGGAGGAATGGATGTAACATATTTCATATTAAAATAACCGCCTGATGAAAATGCATTTGCTTCTTTACAACCAGTCATGATCAAAACTTTTGCATTCTTATCCTTTTCCATATCATCAAGAACAGTCCAAATTTCTAAAAATGAAACATAAGATAATGCATTTCTTCTTTTAGGAGTATTAAAAGTGAGAGTACATATTCCATTATCTTCTTTTTCATAAATCATATCGTTTAAATCTTCTATTTTCATGATAAATCCTTTTAGTTATCAGTAAATTTAATTTTTTTTTTTTTTTTGATATAAGAATTCATATTCTAAATACAAAAAAAACATTAATAATCCAATAGAGATTGTTTTATTTAATTTTTATATTCACCATTAAAAATTTTTACATTTACATAATTTTTATCCTTTCCTTCAATATACTTATCTGCTTTTGGGGTTAAATAAGACAGTTATAAATAGTTAAGATTTAATTTGTTTACCATTAAAACTCAATACTCTATTTTAAAGTTGGTGCTTCCTATGGTTTTAACTGAATTGCAGCTAAGTGGATTACCATACATTCTTAGTATTTTTAAATTATGTAAATTTGCAACTCCATCTATTTCTTTTATCTCATTATTGCCTAAATTTATAAATTCTAAATTTTGTAGTGAGCCAGATCCTTTAATTTCTTTAATCTGGTTACTGTCAAGATCAAGACTTTGAAGATTATGTAAAGAATCGAGTCCCTTAATTTCGGTTATTCTATTACATGAGAGTCTCAAATCCTTGAGATTATATAAAGTATCAAGTCCCTTAATTTCGGTGATTTTATTTGATGATAAATCTAAAATCTCCAATTTCGTTAAATTTTCTAAACCCTTAATCTCTGTAATTTCATTTTCACCGAACCACAATTTTTTCAAATTCGTCAGCGTTTCGAGTCCTTTTATTTCTGTAATAGGATTACCACCGTTATTACCATCTCCGAATTGCAAATATTCTAGGTTTTTAAGATTTTCTAAGCCGTTAATTTCAGATATTCGATTCCCACTCAAATCCAAACTTCTTAAGTTCGTAAGGTTTTCAAGATTTTCAATTTTGTTGAGGCACTCACTACCGACAATAGCTAAATGTTCTAAATTGGTTAAATTATCAAGATTTTCTATTCTTTGTAAACCATATGCTAGTATATATAAATGCTTTAACTCAGTAAGATCTTTAAGACCTTCGATTTCGGTAAGGCTTCGTTCACCTGAGTTTAAACATAAACTTAATTCTCCGTTCTCTACAAAAACTTTTTCTCCATTACAGATGACATACTGCTCAGAATTTTTGTCATTCATATCTAAAGGTATTATAACAACCAATCCTATATAAATTTAAGGACAACGCCCATTTTATGGATTTTTAAAAAAAAATTTTAATTTTATATGGGAATGAGCTTTTCAAGAATAGTCGCTTGACCTAGCACAGCAAGCGCTATACCAGTAGCAAATAAACCAGCCATGTTAAAGAAAAACAATCCAGTAAAAACATCTACTTGCGTTTTAATATCAGTCCTATCTCTGACTCCTTGACCATTATCACCATCTCCTTGGACCGGCCAATCACCTAAACAAGAACAATCGTCATAACCGCCATTGTCTAGAACAAAATTTATCGCCGCAGCACAATAAATTATCGCCGTGTTTAAGTTATGTTCGACTGTGTTAAAATATTTCGTGATCTCGTTGTTACCACTGGGACGCATCTCATAAGTCCAGGTAAGTTGCCTTGCATAAGTAGTTCCAACGGCACCATTAACACTATCCCAATAGGCTTCTCTCGTAGACATCCAAACTGCGGTCTGAAAACCGTTCGGATTATCAGGAAGAAATCCAAAACGTGTATCTCTTGCTGCAATAACAGTTGCAGTATAAGGACTACTCCATGTTAATAATGTAATCGAATCTTTGGCTTCTTGCACACTAAAAAATTCGGTTACAACCGGGAGCCGCCTAGTACCTTCTGACCATTTTTTATAAGTTGTATGGGTTGTATGGGTAGCGTATTCCATTGCACGAATAATATCTTTGTGTACATGAGGATAAAACGTTGCATCGGTTATCACATGCATTATCGCGCCCAAAAATGCGGCAGCCGCTTGACAATCCCCCTTCTCAAAAGCTTCGACTATTGACTTAAACATCAAATCGGCAGCCCGAGCAGCTAGATCATTATACATAACTCCATCATCGTTAAAACGCATTACATTATGCATTGATGCATGGAAATCACTTAAAAAGAATTGCCAACCACATTCCGTAGTGAATCTTACTGGAATAACTTTTACATCGGGAAGTTCAGTTCCGTACAAAAAATACATTTTTAGCATATTATTGGTAATTGGATCCCCCCGCAATCTATTAAGAAACACATTACCAGGTCTGACCTTGTACAAAAGTTCTAAAGCTGACTCAGCGGCCCAATCGTGTGTACCATAGTATTCTCTCAATCTATTATCTTTTATGTCGGCAGAATAATCCATATAATATTTGCTAACTGGATCTTCCGGACCAATTACTAAATGTTTTCCATTTTTCCAAGCTAACGATACAGACATAGTAGCACTTAACAAAATACCAAACAATATTAATCCAGTTACGATATACACATACTTTATTTTTTTCATCTATTTCACCTTTTTTATTTTGATTACCTTTTTTTCTTATTTACCATTATTTTTTTGCTTAAAATTTTATATTATTATTCATTATACTTTTTTGTTCAACTACTCCATGTCAGAATACTGAATCGATGAGTCTATTAAAGACGGTCAAGAACCCTGCGAGTGCACCGAAAAGCAATATGTTCTTATAGATAGCATAACTCCTTAGAAAAATCTTTCCACCCAAAGACACCTCATCTCCCATAAACTTACCGGCTGATACTATAATACTTAATGTTAATCCACCAACCATAACTCCACCTATTGTCGGCACAATTGTAAAGATCCTCGCGATGAACAGTAACACTTGTCTAAGAACGGTATTTTCTGGAAACATTTGAGCCACGACTCCCATCGTAGCCGTTAATATCATTGAAACAAGATGAATATATAAGAAACTGTTCACATACGTTTTTAAGAATCCTAGCCCTTTAATCTTAAAATTATCAAAATTTGATATCATTATAAATAGTAAAAGGCACGATATCGAAAATCCGAGAAGTTGGCCGAAGTTATCAGTGGTAGCCCCTTGAATAATATTGGATATTAATGTTCCAGCGCTTAAAGCAACGACGCCTATTGATGCTCCTAATATTGGACCTATCAAGGTGTCTTTAGAATTCATTGCCATGAGGGCAATTGCATTGAAAAGTGAAATGGGCACTATGCCTAATAACGTTACCGATGTTATCATTGAAAAAATAGTATCAGATAAGAAATCTAAATTAGTGAAACTTGTAACAAAAGCCGCACCAAAAATAATGAATGTCGCTCCTGCTACATCAAAATCTACATCAACTCGACCCGATTTTAAATCTGAACCTTTGATATCAAGATAATACTTTTCCTCCGTACCATCAGAAAAATTAAAAAAGCTTATTTTGATTTTATCCAAAATCACGATTTAAATTGTTTAACATCGTTTAACAAATTGTTTAACAAAAAAAATCATCTTACACGCATGAAAAATTTCATAATTTTGTTACCTTGTTTATATAAGATGAAAATATTCTTATACGAAAATGTCATAGTTTGACTTAATATGTC
>JAHLWT010000199.1 GCA_019057775.1 Promethearchaeota archaeon | reverse complement strand
ATAGCAGGATTACTAGCCTGTTCCGGAACGAATGACACATCGGATGCTTACGGTAATTTTGAAGCCGTTGAAATGATTATTTCAGCCGAAACCGCTGGAGTAATTCAGGAATTCAAACTTGAGGAAGGTCAAACCATTCATGAAGGACAGATACTGGGCTGGGTTGACACCATACAGATGGATTTGAGAAGGAAGCAAATAGTAGCGCAGAGAAATGCGGTTTTAACCCGGTTCGACAATATAAAAGCTGAAATTGCCGTCCAGGAGCAACAAAAGAAAAATCTCCTGGTCGAAAAAAATCGTTTAGAGAACCTGCTTGAGGATGGAGCCGCTACGCAAAAACAGATGGATGACCTGACAGCCAATCTTGATTTGCTCGATACCCGGATCAGAGCTGTTAGAACCCAACTCAACAATGTTCATGCGGAACTGGAAGTGATTAACAGACAAATTGAACAGGTTGAAGATCAAATTAGAAGAGCTTATCTTCTTTGCCCACAAACCGGGACCGTTCTGGAAAAATATGTTGAAGTTTTTGAAATGGTGGGACCAGGAAAAGCTCTTTATAAGTTGGCTGACTTAAGTAATATGATTTTAAGGGTTTATATAAGTGGTTCCCAACTGTCTCAAATAAAGATTGGGCAGAAAATATCCGTATTAATTGATAAAAACGATAAAGAAGATTTTGCTTTGGAAGGAAAGATCATCTGGATTTCTCCTGAGGCGGAATTTACACCAAAAATCATTCAAACGAAAGAAGAAAGAGTGAAATTGGTATATGCAGTGAAAGTTCAGGTTAAAAATGATGGGAGATTGAAGATAGGAATGCCGGGAGAAGTTGAATTTTAAGAGGTTTAGTAATCATGGTATTATCAGTCGAGAATTTGGTTAAAAATTATAAGGAGGTAAAAGCGCTTAAAAGTATTACTTTTTCTGTTCAGGAAAGGGAGATATTTGGACTAATCGGGCCCGATGGTGCCGGAAAAACAACCCTTTTCCGGATCATCGCTTCCTTATTGCTTCCTGATAACGGCAGGGTAACCATGTTTGATATGGACGTGGTCGATAAGTATAAAGAAATCCGTAAAATAATCGGATATATGCCGCAAAGATTCTCATTGTATCATGACCTGACCGTTGAAGAAAATCTGACATTTTTTGCAACAATTTTTGGAACAACCATCCGGGAAAATTATGATCTGGTAAAAGATATTTATTCACATATTGAGCCTTTCAGAAAACGAAGAGCAGGAAAACTTTCCGGTGGTATGAAACAGAAACTGGCTCTTTCGTGTGCGCTTATTCACCGGCCAAAACTTTTACTCCTTGATGAACCTACAACCGGTGTAGACGCTGTTTCCCGAAAAGAGTTTTGGCAGATGCTAAAGAACCTGAAAAATAAAGGGATGACCATTCTGGTATCTACTCCATATATGGATGAAGCACGATTATGTGGCAGGGTTGCCTTAATCCAGGATGGAAGGATTCTTACCCTTGAAACACCTGAAAACATCATAAAGAACTATGATCGTAAGCTTTTGGCTATACGATCGGATAATATATATGGTCTGATTACTGATCTCAGAAATGATTCATATGCCTTTTCGGTGCATCTATTCGGACAATTTGTGCACTATAACCAGAAAAATCGTTTGGCAGATAGGGACAGGGTTTTTAGATATCTTACAGAAAAAGGTCATCAAAGCATTGATATCCATCATATTGATCCAATAATTGAAGATTGTTTTATGGATTTGATGTGGGAGAAACAAGTAGGTAGTAAGCAGTAGGTAGTAGGCAAGATGTGGCGGAGAGCTTGGGCCGAAATGTAGAGCCGAATTATATTCGGCTGGAAATGGCAAAACGAACAAAGGGTGAAGAGCGGAGAGCAGGGCGCTGAGGACGGGATTGTAGAACGACTCTCCGAGTCGTTATTAGCTGGTTATTCAGAGGGAGAGACCTGCCAGTGTTTTCCCGAAGGGATGCCTGTGGCAGGAAAACCTGGCAGGGTCTGGGAAGGAAAGGTTGAGGTTCAAGTGGTTTGTGTGTTAGCTTGTGGGAACGAGTAACGAGAGTAGGGGCGACAAACGGATAAAACTAATAAAGAAACGAATTTGCGAGGAACGGAGTGACGAAGCAAACTGCTTAAGATTCAGCAATGCGCCAAAATAGAAAGACTGTTATAAGCTCACGATAACCCTTTACAGATTGCTTCTCCGCCTAGGCGGATCGCAATAATCAGTGCTTTTTTTATGCCGAAAAAAGTATACAAGAGTAATTACCCCGGAGGGGTAAAACAACAATAGCCCCCGGGTAAGCGGAGCGCAACCCGGGGAAAATGAACGTATAAAGAAAAAGTGCCTGCCGGAGGCATCCCTTTGGGAGGAACTGCCGGTTTTAATTAGTGTTACAACCGTTTCATCCGGCGCAAGATTACAGCCCATGCAAAAGGAGCATAATACTGGTTGCTGGATACTTGAACTAAAAACCGAAAACTTTAAACATGCCACAAGTTGTAATTGAAGCAAAAAATCTGACTAAGAAATTCGGAAACTTTGTAGCCAATGATAACCTTACTTTTCAGGTATTAAGTGGTGAAATATTTGGCTTCCTTGGGGCTAATGGTGCCGGTAAAACTACAACTATGAGAATTCTATGTGGTTTGTCCTCGCCCACTTCAGGAGAAATTTCCGTGGCAGGTTATGATGTTTACACCGAAACGGAAAAAATCAAGAGAAATATAGGTTATATGAGTCAGAAGTTTTCGTTGTATGAGGACATTACCATGTATGAGAATATCCGTTTATTTGGGGGAATATACGGATTATCCCGAAGGACTATCAGAAAGCGGGCTGATGAATTGATGGAGAAACTGCGATTGAAACATGCCAGGGATATGTTGATATCTTCCTTCCCTCTTGGATGGAAACAAAAGTTGGCTTTTTCAATTGCTATTATTCATGATCCTAAGTTGGTTTTCCTGGATGAACCCACAAGTGGGGTTGACCCAATAACCCGGCGGCAATTTTGGGATTTGATTTACGAGGCCTCTTTTAATGGTATAACCATATTTGTAACAACACATTATATGGACGAAGCAGAATATTGTGACAGGGTATCTATAATGGTGGATGGGAGAATTGAAGCGCTGGATACTCCGCAAAAGTTAAAATTAAGATATGATGCTGAAGACATGAATGAGGTGTTTCTGAAAATTGCACGTGCATAAACATTACAAGTGAAACGGTTTATCGGATTTGTCAAGAAAGAATTCTTCCACATATTCCGGGATGTGCGTACCATGCTGATATTATTTGGTATGCCCGTGGCTCAAATACTGCTTTTTGGTTATATCGTGACCAATGAATTGAAAGATATCCGCATTGCTATATACGATCAGTCAAAAGATCATGTAACCAGGGAAATAACAGATAAAATTTGTTCCTCCGGCTTTTTTATTCTCGACAGGACTCTATCAAATATAAATGATGTTGAAAGCATATTTAAGGAGGGAAATGTGAAGGAAATAATCATTTTTGAACCGGATTTTGCAAAGAAACTGGAAAAAGAAGGAACAGCAGGGATACAAATACTGGCTGATGCTTCAGACGCTAATACGGCTAATCTTATTGTACAATATACCTCGGCTATTATTCGTAGTTACCTTTTCCAAAAAATGCGTATGGACAAAATGCCCATGCAAATTATACCGGAGACCAGGATGATGTATAACGAGGAGATGAAAGGTGTTTATATGTTTGTGCCGGGTATCATGGCTATGATCCTGGTTTTAATTTCAGCAATGATGACATCTATTTCCATTGCACGGGAAAAAGAACTGGGTACAATGGAGGTTCTTTTGGCATCTCCCCTCAAACCCATTCAGATTGTGCTTGGGAAAGTCACACCCTATATTGTCCTGTCTTTTATCAATGCAGTCACCATTATTCTGCTAGGGAATTTTGTTTTCCATGTTCCGGTTGCAGGAAGCGTTGTTTTGCTAATGGCTGAAAGCATATTATATATTTTTCTGGCATTATCCATTGGACTTTGGATTTCAACCATTGCAAAAACCCAGCAAATGGCCATGTTTATATCTCTTTTTTCCTTGATGTTGCCAACCATCCTGTTATCAGGGTTTATTTTCCCCATAGAAAACATGCCTGATATTTTGCAATGGTTCAGTGCTTTGATGCCACCAAGATGGTTTATTATTATCATAAAGAGTATTATGTTAAAGGGTAACGGGTTTATTTACATTTGGAAAGAAACTTTGATTTTGTTTCTTATGATTCTGTTTTTTGTAGGATTAAGTATAAAGAACTTTAAAATACGATTGGAGTAAAAGGTAAAGGTGGAAGTTGCAGTAGCAGTGGCAGGAATAAGGTTAAGGTTGAGGTTGAGGTTGAGAGGTTGAGGAATTGATGTCAAATATCAGACGTCAAATGTCAAATGAATAAAGATAAAAGTCTAAGAGCAGAAGGGGCGAAAAGTAGGACGAAGCTCCGGTTCGTCATTTTATTTCAGATAGAGCAAGGGGCATGTGGCAAAGACCGTAGAGCAAAAGTGACTGAGAGATTGGGAGAAAGGGTAAGAAATTTCGGATTTTGAATTGTGAATTAGCAGGAAGCAGGGAAAAGAGGCAGCAGGGATGGAGCTTGGGGCGAGGGGAAAGATGAACTGAACGATGAAGGATGAATTGAACTAAAAACTATAAACCATTTAATGTAGAGCCGAATTGTATTCGGCTGGAAATAGACCTGGCGACGTTTGAGCTGGAAATAACCTGCCAGGGTTTGATAGACCTGGCAGAGTTTAGTGGTGGACAGGAATGACAAAAGTTTACTCGTGAAAAGTCTCTGGTTCGATGTCTGCAAGCCAACGAAATTGTACAGGAGTAATTACCCCGGAGGGGTAAAACAACAATAACCCCGGGTAAGCGAACGTTTGGCGAACTTAACGAAGTGATCTCATGAACGAAGTGAACTAAACGAAGTGTTCTCACGAACGTAGTGAGTAATAACCCAAACTTCACGAGCAGGTGGTGGGAAGGCTTGTGGGAGTGAGTAACTAAGCGCCACCCGGGGAAAAGAAGCGGATAATGAAAAAGTGCCGGAACTACCGGTTATGATTAGTGTTACAGTCGTTTTATCCGGCGAAAATAGCCGATAGTAAATATAGAGATCAGTAGCAGGGAGAGCTTGGAATAAGCAGAAGTACCAAAAAACCAGTAACCAGTAACCAGAAACCAATCCATGCGAACAATTTTATTTCTAATACAGAAGGAATTCATACAGATATTCAGGAACAAAATGATGCTTCCTGTTATATTTGTTATACCCATTGTTCAGCTTGTTATTTTATTGCATGCTGCGACATTAGAAATGAAACAAATAGAGCTCTTTGTGGTGGATAAAGATTTATCATCAACTTCGCGGCGATTAGTTGAAAATTTCAAACATTCTCCTTTTTATATTTTAAAAGACTACTCCACGTCTATTGAGGAGGCTGAACAAGAATTACGACGCGGAAATGTTGATATTATTCTTCATATTCCCTCAGGATTTGAAAGAGCCATGGTTCGTGAGAGTTCTGTTAAAATACAGATCTTAATAGATGCCATTAACGGTATTTCTGCTGGTTTGATCAATGGTTATACCCAGGCTATTATAGCTGGGTTTAACCAGAAAATCATTTCTGAATGGATCGGAACAACAGGAACAAATCATTTCCAAAATATTGAACTAACTTATTCGTTGTGGTACAATCCCAGGTTAAATTATAAGATATTTATGCTGCCGGCTCTTATGGTACTGCTTATAACCATTATCGGGATGTTTCTTTCTGCGCTAAATCTGGTACGTGAAAAAGAATTAGGGACCCTTGAACAGATCAATGTTACACCAATCCGGAAATATCAGTTTATTATTGGAAAATTAGTTCCTTTCTGGATAATTGCTCTTTTCGAACTGGCATTTTTAATGGTTATCGGAAAATTGTTTTTCAATCTTCCGGTTCTGGGCAGTGTTGGATTACTATTTGGATTTGCTTCGGTTTATCTACTGGTGGTTATGGGTGTAGGTTTGTTTATTTCAACAATCTCTCAAACGCAACAACAGGTTATGTTTGTGTCGTTTTTCTTTATGATACTATTTATCCTTATGAGCGGAATATTCACTCCTGTTGAAACAATGCCGGATTGGGCACAAAAAATAAATATTATTAATCCTTTGGCTTACTTTATGAGAGCGATTCGCATGGTGATATTGAAAGGATCCGGATTTTCAGATATTTTAAAAGAGTTTATTTCACTTTTAGTTTATGCAATTATTGTTTTTTCACTGGCTGTATGGCGTTACCGTAAAACCACCTAAATCCTAAACCCAGGCAGGTATCAGATTAGTTTTGCATCTTTCAGACAGGTTTCAATTTTATTCCAGGTTAACTCTATATCAGGATCCAATCCTACCGAATAACGAATTAGCCCTTTAGACATGCCCATTTCTTTCTGGATGTCTTCCGGCACTTCAGATGAAGTACTGGATCCTGAATGGCAGAATAATGATTTAAAATATCCAAGGCTTACAGCAAGATAACCCACTCCTTTTTCCTGCATGGCTACCATTAATTCACCAACCTTATCCGCTGTTTCAAAATCCAATGCGATCATGCCTCCAAAACCAAATTGAACATTCATCAGCTTTTTCATGAGATTATGGCCGGGATGATTTTCAAGACCGGGATAGATAACCTTTAATTCATTCTCAAGGAATTTCCCGGCCAGAAACATAGCGTTTTTACTGTGTTTTTCAAGTCGTATATGAAGTGTAAACAGGTTTTTATGTATGCTGGCTGCTTTAATCGGATCCAAGACCGGACCCAGTAACATTGCCGTTCCACTATTCACATCGATCAGTGAATTAATAAATTCTTCCGTACTGCAAATGGCACCGGCAACACAATCATTTTTTCCATTAATAAATTTTGTAAGACTGTAAACGACGATATCGGCACCAAGCTGGCAGGGTGTAAAGATCATGGGAGAAAACGTATTGTCTACCATTAGTCTTAGTCTGTGTTTTTTTGCGATGGTTGCTAATGCAGGAATATCTGATATTTGCAAAAGAGGGTTAGTTACGGTTTCGGTATAGATCAATTTGGTATTTGATTGAATGGCCTTTTCAACTGCCTCCAGATCGGTAATATTTACAAAGCTTACACCAATATTAAACTTGGGCAAATAATTTTGAAAAAATGCATATGTTCCTCCGTAGGTTGTCATAGCTGTAACTATATGATCGCCTGAATTACAAATCTGGAGTATAGACGAAGTAATAGCAGCCATTCCGGAGCTGGTAACCCAACCAGCTTCGGTTCCTTCCATTGCAGCCAGGGCACCGGCTAATACATGGTTAGTAGGATTCCAGTGCCGGGAATACAGAAAACAACCTTCCGT
>JAHLWT010000198.1 GCA_019057775.1 Promethearchaeota archaeon | reverse complement strand
ACTCGAGCATATATTGTAATACGGAAGATCACGCACTTTTTGGAATTTTCTGACCGGTGCAAAGTTATACAACTAAAAAATAGTTAACCTACTATTATCACGTCAATGATAAACAAATGTATTTTAACCTGGACTAATCACAATTATCTTGTACGCCCTGAGCTATAAATTGGTTCTCATTTTATATTTCAGTCCTGCAAAGCGGGAAGTTAGTCCACTTACTATTTTTCTACAGGTATTGAAATGCCTGTATATTTTCATTTCCGCCCATACGATCGGACAGGCTGTTCCTAACGGGACGGCTCAGATTTATTATTAACAATTCTCCCCCCAGGGGGATCCCTTCTTCCAAAGCTCCATAGGAATCCCTATGGGGAAATGCCTTCGGCAGGGAGAAGGGATCCTTTGAACATATTTCAGTAATGTCCCGTAGGGACTAATAGGTAATAGGCAGTTACTTTAGTGACTGTTAATAAAATACGTAAACAACATAAACACCCTGTAGGGGTTGAAAGGCCCAAAGGTGGCATAGCTATGCCTATGGCAGTAATTTATCACAAGGATATTTCAAATTATGCCTATATACATTTGACATAACACTAATTGTTACTACTTGTTCCGGTGAAAAAAACGCAGATAATCCTGGTAAAGTTCCCGATATATCTCTGAATGATCTGAAGGTTCATAAGTCTTTCCCTGATAGTTAATTACCGACCGTGCCTCATTAGGAGATGAAAAAAATCCAGCTCCATAAAAAGCAAATAATGCTGCACCGAGAACGGTTGTTTCCTGTTGGTCAATTAATCTTACCGGTAAGCCGAGGATGTCAGCCCTGATCTGATTCCAAAGATTATTTTTCGATCCTCCTCCCACACAGATCAGTGAATTTGCTTTGAATCTTCCTGCTTTTTCAAGAATACCGAGACCTTCTTTTGTTTTACAGGAAAGTGCTTCAAGGGCCGCCCTGTAAATGCTACCCCGGGTTGTATTCAGCGAAATACCTTCAATGGTTCCAATCTGATCGCTTCCGGGTAAGGGATAAAAGGACGGATTAATACGGACACCACCGCTTCCTGTAAGAATCTTCTGAGCTTCACCAATCATGATGTCATAAATACCGTTATCTTCAGATAAATCAGAATAAAACATTTTTTTTAACCATTCCAGGGCTCCTGATGCAATCCACTGTACACCAATATTATACAAACCCGGGATAGGATCCAATTCTGTAGTAACACCATTCTTCAGGATATCCGGTGTGGTTTGTGTATTCCTCGATCTAACCATAAGAATTTCCCAGGTCCCGGAGCTAAGAACAGGTATATTTTCCTCTGCCCCTGAGCCAAAAATTGCAAACTGGGTATCATGTCCGGCTGCAAGAACCGGAGTGCCTTCCGGAATACCGGTTTCCGTCGAAGCTTCCGGTGTAATATTACCAATTTGCCGGCCCGGTTCAACTGTTTCGGTAAATTTATCTGTTCTTACACCAATTGCATCCAGTATCTTATCTGAATAGTCACGGGTTTTCAGATCAGTCAGCATTGAAGTCCCGGCCATGGATGTATCATTGACCATTTCACCTGAAAGGTAATAAAGGAAAATGGATGAAATAAAAAGAAAATTATCCATTTTTTCAAGGATATCCGGTTCATTTTCCTTTAGCCAGATGAGTTTATTGATGGTATTGAAACTAAATGGCTGAACTCCGTTAATCCGGAATAGTTCTTCCAGGGGAAGGTATTTCCCTATATCAGCCATAATATGATGGGTCCGTTCACATTGCCATGAAATAACGGGGTAAAGCATTTTGCCCGATTTATTAAACGGAGCGCCATCGACACCAAAGGTTGTAACCGTAACTCCAATAATTTCCGTTTTTTTAATTTCGGACAAAACCTGCTTTGTGGTTGTTTTAAGTTTACCCCAAATTTCTTTCACATCCCATATCCGGTATTCAGGATATTTCGGATCAGGTTGTGTATTATTTGGTAAGGAATGCGATGCTAGTATTGTTCCTGTTTCACTGATAGCGATAGTCCTTACATTGGTCGCACCACAGTCAAGAACAAGGATGATTTTATTTTTCATAGTTAATTAGTGTGTTCTTGGTTCGTTATTCTCCATTTTTGTTCTTTTAATGTACTCTGAACTCCCGGAGTTTGTTACCGACTGCTATTTGCGCCGAAGGCAACGGTTTGTCTTGCCTTAGCCGCTTAGCGGTTTTAAACCGCTTGGCGGCTTTTTTGTTTCGGAGCTATATATGAATAATACAACTCGGATAATCGTTCGACAAACCCACAAAATTCTCCTCTTTAGATAAGGAGCCTGCCTGACTGCGTCATTCAGGCGCGGAGTACCCTGACGGTACCGTCAGGGGTAGGTGGTCTGACCAATTATTTCCTTATTTTTTTGTATCTACCACCCCGTCCCCCGTAGGAATGCCTGTGACACTGCCAATTAGGGGAATTTGTTCCATATTGTTTTCTGTTTTCGTTTTTTCTTCAATTCTAATCCTCGATAAACATAATGACGAACCGGAGCTTCGTCCTACTTCACCAACCCTGTCTCGCCTTCGCATACTACGGCGGGCAGGCAGGTCATTCAAACTCTGGCAGGTCTTCCCAAACCGAATACAATTCGGCTCTACTCAAATAGTTACCCGTTGATAGTTTCTTAAAACTTCAAACCTCAAACTTTTTTAAACATAAACACAATAACACATTAACACGTAAACACTTTCTATTCAAGATTCACTTCTCACCCATACAACGGACCATAATTCTTACATGCTCTGAAATCAGCACCCTCCGAATTTTGAGTACCAAACATACCCCAGGCACCTGAACGGAAAATCTTTTTTTCATGTACATTGTGCATATTTACCGGTATTCTAAGCATTGATGCCAGTGTGATCAGTCTATCACCAATATGGCCATAACTGATTGCGCCATGATTTGCTCCCCAATTAGCCATGACAGAATACACAGCCCTGAACGGACCAGAACCGGTTAATCTGGGAACAAACCATGTTGTAGGCCAGGTTGGATTGGTGCGTTTATCCAATACATTATGTATATCAATATCTATATCAACCGTATAACCTTCAGCAATTTGTAGTACAGGTCCCAGTCCTTTTACAATGTTAATTCTCGACATGGTAACCGGCATTTCACCTTGAGTAAGAAATTGTGATGAATATCCTCCTCCTCTGAAATATTCTATAATCGCAGGACACCATTCTGTCGTTTCAAGGCATTTTTGAACTTCCTCTTCATTAATTTCCCAGAAGGGTTTCATAACGGAGTTACCGTTCTTTTTCATTTGTCCTGTTGCATCGAGGGTAGTCGACCCGGAATTGATAAGATGAATTATCCCATTCTTTGCAATACCTTCAAGTTCTTTACCTGTTACTCTTTTTACGGCTTCCGGACTCCAATAGGTTCGTACATCTGAAAATATTTGAGAAGTATCTGTTAGCAGGTGACCAAACAACATGGCAACGCCATTCAAACTGTCATTTTCAGTTGCAACAACAAACGCCTCTCTTATCCCATTCCAGTCAAAGGATGAATTAAGAATAGCCTCCATGAAGTCACCATTGGGAAAATGGTCTGTCCATTGCCTCTGACCCTGGAAGCCTGAAACAATTGCGTTATGTCCCAAAGCTTCTTCTCCAAACCCAAGTTCCTCAAGCCTTGGATTTCCTATCATCAGATCGCGGGCTATCATTGTCATTTTCACAACCGTTTCCCATTCCACATCTTTCCTTTCCCTCGAAACCTGGTTTTCCGATGGATTCATATCCGGACCTTCCTTACAATACTTTTTCACCCATGATAAAGCTTTTTTAAACTCATCCGGGTCATAAATTCCTTCTTCAATTCGTCGGGTCAATTCCGACATATCAACAGACTCTGTCCGCATTCCGAGGTAATCGAGGAAAAATTCCTGGTCAACAATCGATCCTGCGATACCCATTGAAACACCTCCCATTGCAAGGTATGATTTGCCTTTTATTTCAGCCACGGCCAAACCGGCTTTGGCGAAGTTTAGCAACTTTCCCTGCACATCCGGAGGTATTGATGTGTCACCGGCATCCTGCACATCTTTGCCATAGATACCAAAAGCTGGTAACCCTTTTTGGTTATAGCCGGCAAGGGCTGCAGCAAGGTAAACTGCTCCAGGTCGTTCAGTACCATTGAAGCCCCAAACTGCTTTTGGCAACAACGGATCGGTATCCATTACCTCGGTACCATAACACCAGCAAGGTGTTACCGTTAAGGAAACCCCAACCCCTTCCCTGGCAAACTTTTCTGCACATTCCGCAGCTTCAGCCACACGTCCGATAGTGGTATCGGCAATTATACATTCGACCGGCAATCCATCAGTATGTCTAAGATTATCGGTTAAGAACGCTGCAGCAGCCTTGGCCATATTCATTGTTTGATCTTCCAATGATTCCCTGACCCCTTGCCTGCGTCCGTCAATAACCGGGCGTATTCCAATTTTTGGAAGGTTTCCCCGTAATCTCTTAACAGGAGGATTGAGTTTAAAGTCATTATTTGTCATAGTTATTACATTTTGAATTTATATCTAACTGGGAAAATGTCAAAAAAAAATTGACATGTTTGTAATCAAATGATAGCAAGTAAAGAAGCATTTACTCTCTTGGTTGGATAAAAATAGGTAAAATATTTTTACCACCACCTACTGTAAACTGAAATGCATAAATCTATACAACTCCTGAGTTTCTTTACAATTTTTACTTAAGTTATGTCTGAAATACCCAAATTGTCATTATTTTAGCGTCAATGTACAACTGGAAATTTTACAGCAACCACTGCAGTTTATAATAATTGAGTATCATAATAATTTACAGGAATGGCAAAACAACAGAAAACCATATACTTGAAGCAATGGATGTTTTTTCATCCATACACAAAACCTGTTCAGAGCGATTATTATTATTTCGAAATATGTAAGAAGGCCCGAAAGGTCATAACGGCACCCAAACATGATGAAATAACATCACGCTTAACCGATGATGAACTCAATAAGATGTGTTGTTTCCTGGTTTGCTATTTTGAGGATGTGATTTCATCGATAGGTATTTGGCGATCGTTTACAAAAAAACATATGAAACTTTATGGTAAGTACATTCCATTTTACCAGCTTGACGAATATTACCCTGACGAGATCAATCCCGAAGATATTTTTTTTCTGACCTGGTATTACCTGAGCAACAAATTTTATGGAAAAAAGACTTTTTTCCCTGTCAGTAAAAATATAATTCTTTTGGGACTGGATATTTACCGGATTTTTGATGAAGAATACGAATATGCGCCTGAAAACAATATACTAAAAGAATTCCTGTCCCTTCCGCCCCTGGAAGATGATTATTACAAGGTACGTTCAATAATCGAGTGGGTGATCCTGGATTCATACTTTTTTCATTTTAACCGGAATAATTGTGAAAATGAAATATTAGACTTATCTGAATCAAAGAATAATATTGAATTCTTTCGTAAAAACATTGAGACATTTGCTAAAGAAATAATTGATTCCTATGTTATAGGGAAAACAACCCCTTTACTTGCATTGCTTGGAAAAGACTGGTTGGTAGGTATCTTGGGTGAAGATCATCCGTTATATAATGATATTTTAAATATCAGTAAAAGAAAAACCGGTTTTTATCTGTATCAGAAAAATGATGAAGATCATGTGTATGTAAAGCATCTCGCTACGGATACTGTTTTAAGAGTAATAAAAAAATCGTTGGATGTTGTCCATCCTGATTTTAAGGAAGATGAGACAATTTTGCTTATTAGTTTTGTCAAATGGAAAAATGAGTGGTGGTTTTCAGGAACATATACCATTTATCCCTATAACGCAGACCTGATACTTGATGAAAAAAACTCAGTTAAAAGCAGGGCATTGTTTGGTGGAGATGATGATAAAAAACGAAAAGAATTGCAAATACAATATGATTTATTCATAAAGTACAATAACAACCGGGCTCTTGTATTCACCAGAAACAAACAAGAGGTTGAAAAAATTATTCATGGCTTTTATGACTTTTTCAATAAATCATTGAAATTATCAAAAAAAGAAATAGAGAACGCTAAAAAAAGAAGCAAAAAGAAAGGATTTTTCGGTACCGCAGCGAAAATCGATTTTGAAATCGATGATATGCCGGGTATTGTATATTTTAATCCCATGTCTGGCATTGAAATACTTTTCGGTTATAATAGTATTATACCTGATCCTCAAAACCCACATTATAACGAAAGTGTGGATCATGATAAAGTTCTACAACTGCTGTATAGTAAACAGTGCAGCAGCAATCTTGTCAAATACCTTATCGAAAATTACAATTTACCCGGTATAAAGTTTCCCGGGGAAATAGATGAAAATATTTTGGCTGATAATCTGGATTTTATGTTACGGTTCTGGAAAAACAACAGTTATTATTCCGAGCCCGGGATAACGTTTATATAATTTGAGTAGAAGAAGCAGGTTATTATTTTTAATCAGCTTTCGGTATTCATCCTCAGCATCAACGGTTTCCCTTCGATCAACGTTTGTAGTCGGGAAATTTTACTATCTGCCTTGTTACCAGTGGCTTTCCCGATAGCTATCGGGACTGGGCTATTGTTGTTGAAGCCTTTTCCCAAAGGGATCACAATGTGACAGGCTTCTTCGAAGGCTTCAGTCTGTCCGACAGTTATGGGTAGAGGGTACTACCGTGAAACCAAAGAGTCTTTTTTAAACGACTCGGAGAGTCGTTCTACAATTTTGTGTAATACTCTATTATCACATAAGAATTTATATCATTATTTGTAACCATATTTTGGTTACAATCATGAAATTTACTAAATTTGCAGTATGACGAGAATTGATAAAATAATCGAAAGACTATTATCAAATCCTTCTGATTTTACTTATGATGAAACAGTTAGAATCCTTAATTATTTTGGATATGAGAAATTAAAATCGGGGAAGACAGCGGGGGCAAGAAGAAAGTTTATAAATAAAGATAATCATATAATAATCTTTCATGAACCACATCCTGGTAAAATAATGAAAAAATATCAACTAAAACAGATAATTGATAAATTAAAAGAAAACAAGCAGATATGAATGATTTACTGGAATATAAAAAATTTTACGGATCTGTTAATTATTCGGCTGAAGATGATGTTTTTTATGGAAAGATAGAAGACATTAATGATTTAATATCTTATGAGGGAGAATCAGTCGATGAGATTAAACATGCATTTTATGATGCCGTGGATGACTATATGGAAACATGCAGAAAAATTGGTAAAGAACCTGAAAAATCATATAGAGGGGTTTTTAGTGTCAGGGTTCCTCCTGATTTACATAAACGGGCTTTTATAATGGCAAAACAAAGAGGCTATACACTTAACAAATTTGTTAAAGAAGCAATTGAACATGA
>JAHLWT010000197.1 GCA_019057775.1 Promethearchaeota archaeon | reverse complement strand
CCTAAGATGACAACACCAGCATCTCTTAACCTTCTAACTACAGCCTCATCTTTCCGGGGTATGTTATTCTCAAACATCTTACTACCAAAAGTTGTTCTGATTCCTTTGGTTTCTGTTTCATCTTTAATCGAAACGGGGATCCCATGTAATAAACCTAATTTTTCCCCTTTTTTTACTGCTATATCGGCTTTTTTTGCCATTTCTCTTGCCATATCGAATGTGGGAGTACAATAAGCGTTAATTATTGGGTTTATCTTTTCAATTCTTTCGATGATTATCTCTGTAATTTCTTGAGATGTTAACTCATGTGTTTTAATTTTTTCTGCCATTTCGCAGGCAGACATGAAACAAATATCTTCCTTCTTCATATTTAAAATCCTAAATTTTATTTTTTTATTAGAATTATTTAAAATTTTTTAATTTTTGTTTCTTGTATAAAATAGTATATCACAAAGTTATTTTACTTTTTTGGGTTTAATCCGACCTTTTTTTATTTTTCTTTTTTCTTTTATTGTTTAGAATAAATATTGTTCATACTATTAAAGATTATTACCAATTTAATTCAGCTCCTTTAATTTCAAGCGTAACTAAAAAGATCAAAGATAACTAAATTCTTCACTATTCAAGCTATTTATTTATGAAAAAGTTTATTTTTCCTTTAACTTTTTAGCAATATTTTGCGATAATTCGCATCCAACAATATCTATTCCGTTAATTGCCCATTTAAATAGTGTTTTTGCTTTTGCTTTCTTCTTTTACTCTCCCTTATTTGATAAGTTTAAATTATAATTGGGATATTAATATTAATCTCTAAAAAAAATTGTGTGAAATGTAAAATGATAAAAAATAAAATACCTCCAGCAGGTTATATAACTCCCGCCCCTGTTGTACTTGTGGGAGCAAATGTAAAAGGAAAACCTAATTTTAATGCAATTGGATGGGCTGTTGGTCTCGAGCATAGACCGCCTTTAGTCTCCATTTCTTCAAATCAAATTCATCACAACAATGTTGGTATAAGAGAAAATCAAACATTCAGTATTAACATACCCTCAGAGGATATGGTTGAGATTACTGATTATTGTGGTATGAAATCAGGTAGGAAAGTTGACAAAGAAAGTTTATTTGATGTTTTTTATGGTGAATTGAAGACTGCGCCTATGATTAAAGAAGCTCCTATTAATATGGAGTGTAAAGTGATTCATACTGTTGATACAACTAAAATATCTAGTGCTCCCCATGGTCATGACATTTTCATTGGAGAGGTTGTGCAAGCTTATTGCGATGAAAAATATTTGACAAATGGAGTGCCAGATACATCAAAAGTTAAACCAATGGCATTGGGTAGTACTGGAAGGAATAAACTTTTTTACTACTCCCTCGGTAAACAAGTGGGGAGAGCCTTTAAAATAGGTCTTGGCTATAAATGAATAGTATAAATAAAATTATTTAATTTTGAAAAATCAACAAATAGGTTATAGTTATGATTTCTAATAGTGAAGATAAAATTTATCGAACGCTTCAAATATACTTAGATTCTCTTCCAATTGATTATCCTGAGACTAAATCTGGAGTCGAACTAAAGATACTTAAACATCTTTTTACTCCCCAGGAAGCAGAAATTGCTTTAAATTTGAAACTGATTCCTCAAGAACCAAGGGCAATGTTTCGACCTTTTAAAAAGCAAGGTTGGAATTTGGAACAATTTTCCGAAGCTCTATTGACAATGGCTAGAAAAGGAGCTATAAATTGGATTCGTAGAAGGGATGGGACAAACTATTTTTCTATAGCTTTTTTGGTAGTAGGATTTTTTGATTATCAAATAGACAGAGTTACCAAGGAATTTGGTCAAGATTTTGACCAATACATGGATGAAGGCTTCATATCTGCGATGCTTGAAAATGGAATTTTACAAATGAGAACCATACCTATAGAAAAAAGCATTAGTTTGGAATATAATGTTTCTAACTTTGATGAGATTAAAACGATAATAGAAAATGTTGACAAAACATTATTTTTAAGCCCTTGTATATGTAGGCAATCAAAAGAAGTTCAAGGAAAAGGTTGTGATCATCCGAAGGAAACTTGTATTTCAATTGGTGTTAATCCACGGATTTTTCTTGAACAAGGTCGTGAGATTACAAAAGATGAAGCGCTTGAAGTATTGCGGATGACGCAAGATATGGGAATGGTTATTTGCCCAAGTAATGCCCAAAAGCCGTTTATGATATGTAGTTGTTGTGGATGTTCGTGTTTGGTGCTTGGTAATCTTAAAAAATATGCAAATCCAGCTCAATATGTTAATTCAAATTATTTTATTGAAATAGACGAAGATTCATGTTCAGGATGCGCCGAATGCATTACTGGTTGTCATATGGAAGCTAATAAGATCAATGATGAAGGGATTAGCGAAGTCGATCTCGGCTATTGCATTGGATGTGGAGTTTGTATCCCGACTTGTCCTAATAAAGCGCGCCATTTAGCAAAAAAATCAACAACATCTATACCACCTGAAAATTTTACAGCACTATTTCAAGCTATAACAAAGAGAAAAAATGTACTTCATGAAAAGAGGAAAGTAGATAAAAACTATGGAAAAATCTACAGAATTAAATAATCGATTTTAATTTCGCCAAAAAAGTATAATCTTGTATATATTAAGATGGCAAAGTTCTATTTATTTTTTTAGTATTGTCAAAACTCAGAAATGAATGAATTTCTTTATAAACTTGACCGCATTTTATACAAAAAGTCCAATTTTCATTAATTTCTGCTATACAGTAGGGACAAAGGATTACTTTTGGCGTGTAAGCCCCGACTTCATCTGAAAATTCATCATGGACTATAGATGGACGGGTTTTTATCATTAATTTCAATTACGAAATTCATAAGTAAAATTATTGATAGCATTAATAGCATTTATTCCAATACTACTCAATATTAAGTTTTTATTAGGCATTTGATATTATAATTTTGATCGAAATTATGTTTCAGATTATCCTGAAGGAAGTGTAGGTATTAATATTAAGATAAGCATTACATATTCGAAACAAGGCAGTTCTCAATGCAGAGGATCTATTTTACTTAAAACTTTTTCAAGCGGGAATATACAAGTGTATGGAATTACACAAATAAAATATTCAATCAGGACAAATACTAGTTATTATAGTGTTGTAGATGAAATTGTTAACCCAGCAACTCAAATTTGGAGTAAGAAATTTATTATTGTTGTTTTGAAAAATGATAATGTGTCTTGTACTGGTACTGCTGAAGTTAAATATAGTATAAGTGGTTCGGAACAAACTATTGCTTATAATTTCGATATGGGTTATATAATTCCTATAAATGTTGCTCTTATATATTATGATTGGGATATGCCGTTAATTTGGCTTAATATTCTTTATTTTACTATTTTAATTGTAGTAGGCTATTTTTTTGTTGGAAAACTTAAATACATAAGACATATATATACATATCCCGAGGAGGAAAAAAAGAAGGACGAGGATTTTTTTAAATTTTTATCTCAAAAAAAGTCGAAAGAGAAAAAATAAATTACACTTTTTCCTCCCGTTATTGTGAGTTAAGATGAAGAAAGGATAAGATTTATATAAATTTCATTATTAATCAGAAGGATTTAAAGTCCATTCATTATTTATCTCTGCACTAAAGAATAAGCAATTACTTTTTAGTGATAATTAACTTTATAACCCATACTCCGAGGGCTTTTTATCAAAAAGAGCTTGTATTTTAGTGTGATAAATCTTATATGAAAAACCCTCAGGTATTTCTTCATCTATAATTTTTACAAGTTCTTTGATTTTTTCTTCATTTGGGGTGAAGTTAGCATCAAATTTATGAAAATAAATAGCGACTTCATAAAAATAACCAGCAGTTTTTAAGATATTAAGGAGTTCTCGTAAGAATACAACAGAAATAAAATAGACATTCTCATCTTGGATATCAATCACATAAATTATTTCGCTAGTTTCTAATACATATTTATTTAAATTTTCTTTATAGCGTTTCCTATACTTTTCTTGGCCTCCAAAATCCCAGATTAGAAATTCTGTATCACCTTCCCTAAAATTGGAAATGTCTATTCCTCTGGTTGGCATTAAACTGGTATAAGAATTCAGATCAGTGATATTTTTCATGGTATAGGCAATAGATGTCTTACCGCTATTAGCTAATCCTAAGATGAGTATCTTTTTAGTTTGTTTATTTATCCCCATACAAAAAGCTAAAAATAGAAATCATATTTAAAATCTCCTTTATAAATACATTTAAATAATGTAAATAATATTTTAAAAAATTCACAATTAAATAAGATATATTAAAGTTAATTATGTCTGGTTAAAATGAAATTTATTGATCTAAGTATTCCAATAATAAATCCAAATGAATTGGTCTTTGATCCGCCTCTGACACAACCTTCAATAACTTATACTTCACATGAAGAAGGTGCTGAGCAGATGGGTTTTGTATTTCCAAGGTTGAAACCAAAAGAACACCTTCCAAATGGAAGAGGTTGGGCAGTTGAAAATATATCACTTGGCACACATAGTGGAACTCATATGGATGCCCCCTGGCATTTTGCTCCTATTCAAGATAGGGAGACGAGAGAGAGAAAGGCAATGACGATTGATGAAATTCCGTTAGAATGGTGTATAGGTCCTTTAGTCGTTTTAGATGTTACTGATTATGAAGAAGGATATATTATGACTCCGGATGATATAGATAAAAAATTAAAGGGTATTAATTATGAATTACAGAAAGGAGATATATTAGTAATAAGCACAAATGCTTCAAAACATCACGGCACAAAAGACTACATTAATTACGGCGTTGGTGTTGGAAGGAAAGCAACTCTGCACATTATCCAGCAGGGTGTCAATATAGTTGGCACGGATTCGTGGAGTTGGGATGCTCCTTTTTCTATTACAGCTCAAAAGTGGAAGATGATGGTGAAGGCTAAAAAAATTGACCCTTCTATAATTTGGGAAGGCCATTTTGCTGGAATTGAACGAGGATATTTCCAAATGGAAAAATTGACAAATTTAGATAAAGTCCCACCAATGGGTGCTACAATTTATTGCTTTCCAATAAAGATTGCGCGTGCTAGTGCTGGGTGGGTTCGGGCGGTAGCAACGCTTCCAGAATAAAAAAAGAAAAGAAAAGAGACCAATTCTAATCCCCTTTAAAAATACTATTTACTATAATTATATTAATTTAGTTATTTCTGAATATTTTAAAAATAACATGACGTCTAATAAAAAAATCGGATTAGTTGTTGACAAAGATTTTGCTATGAAACATATACCACCTTATCCTCATCCCACATTTCTTTCCTATGAATCACCTATGAGAATTGAATCTATTCTAACCTATTTGAATAAAAAGAAAATCCTTGACAACGATAATGTGACTATAATAGAACCTATACTAATTGATGATGTTATATTAGAATTAGCCCATTCCAAATACTACATAGACTCAGTAAAATATCTTTCAAAATTGGGAAATGGCCTAATAGGGGAGGAGGTTTTTATTACTGAAGATACATATGAATTAGCCAAAAAAGCGGTAAGTGGTGCAATTATAGCAATGGAAAAAGTGATAAAACAGGAGGTTAATCAATCTTTTGCACTTATAAGACCACCAGGACATCATGCTTTACGAGAAATGGGTTCAGGCTTCTGCATTTTTAATAATATCGCAAATGCAGTTTTATATTTACGAGAAAAATTACAATTTCATGAAAAAATTGCTATTATTGATATCGATGATCATTTTGGGGATGGATTAGTTCAATATTTCTATGAGGATCCAAATGTACTCTATTTTTCGGTACATGAATATGATTATGTGGAAGGAGGTATCGGATTTATAAATGAACTTGGGGAGGGAGAAGGGATTGGTAAGAGTATTAACTTTCCGCTACCTATGAACTCTACTGATGAAAATTTTCTTGAGTTTATGGAACTACTTGAGCCTGTATTGAAAGAGTTTGAACCAAAACTTATAATAGTTGCAGCAGGATTCGATATGTATTTTGATGATCCTATAGGAAATAATCTTCTAACAAGTATCTCATATTTTAGATTCGCTCAAAGAATTTTAAAACTTGCAGAAGATATATGTGAAGGTAAATTAGTGTTTGTGTTGGAGGGAGGTTATAGCCTAATTGGATTACCAGTTTGTATTTATTCAATTATCGCAGCTTTACTAAATAGGGAGTATAAAACGCCAAATTTTGAGTGGTTAGATTTTTCTAATTATTCACAAAAAAATCAGATTGATAAGATTAAACCGACTCTAAAAAGGCTCTTGTCGACATACTGGACGTCATTAAAATAAAAAAAAAGAAAATAATAATTCATACAAAATTAACTAATTTTAAGGCATACTCCTGGGCAGTGAAAAGACAGTCTCTAGGTCCAGCTTGTGGGTTTATATAGCATATTAAAGCACCAGTTCCTCCTATTGGGATGGGACAAATAATTAAATGACCTTTTCCGGTAATATTCGTTCCGATCTTTCTCTCTTCAGTATTTTCCACGATCATATACTTGATACCTTGAACGGTTATGTTAGAAATTCCCTTTGCACCGAGTTCTAATTTCTGGTTGAGTAATTCATTTATAAGATCAAGATCATTATTTAGATTCCAGTTATCAGTTTGAGTAACAAGTGTACCAGCTTTACTTATTATTCCAACACCAAAAATGTTGGATTCTTCTTCTAAAAAATCATCTATGATGGATTCTATTTCCGACATTATAACCAAATTATTTATTATTATATTGTTATAATAACATAAATAAAATAAATCATAAATTTAAATATGATTTTAAAAACATATTAAAAAATAACGGTGAAATTAGCTGGCTTTTAGAATGTGGAGAAAATCGATTCTTTTATCGCTACGTGAGAAAAAAGTTTTTACAATATTCACTTTAATTTACACCATTTTAATATTCTTAACGAGTTTATTCTTGGAATTAGCTTTTAGTGGCGGTCTTGGAGGAACTGCGGTTTATTTTGTTGCAATTTTCTTTGGTACAAGTTTAATTCTTTCATTACTTTATGCTTGGATTGTTGTTTCAAGAAAAAGACGAGTGTGGGCAACATTTAAGTGTATAGGCTATACCAATAAGAACATAATGGTCTTAGTCTCAGGGATGATCTTATTTACAACAGTTATGGGATTTTTTATTGTAATTGAAGTTTTATTTCATTATACAGCAGCAATTACTTATCTACACTCAGCAGATATTTTTTCTAGTTTACCTTCTATTCTAATAGGATTAATTCCCGTAATTATAACAAGTGTGATTTTTTTATTGGTACAATTGCTTGCTTTTATATTAGCATATAAAAAAGTTCTGAAGGTTCGACCAATTATTGCACTAAAAAAGGTGGGTGAATAAGGAGGAGAAAAATATGACATTAGAGAAAGATATTATGGTTGAAGCTGTAGACATAAATAAAGAATACCGAAGGGCAGGGGCTATAATTCAAGCATTAGCAGATGTCAACTTAAAAATTAAATCAGGTGAATTCGTAATAGTTCAAGGACCTACTGGTTGCGGCAAATCAACACTACTTAATGTTTTATCCGGTTTAGATTTACCTGATTCTGGCAGAATAATATTTGATGGAGAAAACATAGCGAGGGCGACTGAAGATAGGTTAAGCAGACTCCGACGCCAGAAAATCGGCTTTGTATTTCAGGATTTCAATCTTGTAAATACATTAACTGCAATTGAAAATATTGAAGCTGTATTATGGCCAACCGTGTTACGTCAAAAAGAGATAGAAAATAGAGCTATAAATGCTTTAAGAGACGTTAATCTCCTTGATCGGAAGGATCATTATCCGGCTCAGATGTCTGGTGGTGAAAAACAAAGATGTGGATTAGCGAGGGCAATTGTTCACAGACCTAGGGTAATTTTAGCTGATGAACCTACAGGTAACCTAGATCCTGAATCAGAGAAACAGGTAATGGATCTATTAAAAAAGATAAATAAAGATATGGAAACCACGGTTATTGTTGTTACTCATAGAGCCTCTCTTTCGTCTTACGCGGATAAGGTAATCAAAATGGATAAAGGTAAGATTATAAGTATCAAATAATCTATATTTTTTATTTCTAATTTTTACATTTTTTAAGGACTTCTTAATTCTTCAACACTTTTATTCAAAAATCTTATTATTAAAAATTAAGATTAATTATAATTTTCTTACCTAGATAAATTATAGCATTTAATTTCGTCGGTAAAATATATTAATTATTAAATCATAGTTCCTTATATTAGTATTAAAAGTTCAATGTGCTAGTATGAATTATGGCTAAAGAGATAAAAGGTATTATACGCAGTCGCTTAATCGTATTAATCGCAATAATACTTGTTCCTATTGTTATTTTTTTGGTATATAATCTAGCTGATTTCAATTTGTGGTATTCGAGTAATCCAGTATTAAAACTAGTGATAATTAAGATACTGAGCCCTCTTGTCTTTAGTATCTCCTGGTTGTTTTTTTTAATTCTCTTTGTGAACCGAATTGCCGCCACTCTTGATGATTTTGATAAAACAATTAGCGTAGTTCCTTCCAGATTAAAATTTTTTTATGGTATAAACGCAATCTATATTCTCTTGATTTTTATTTTCCCTATAATCACACCTATAATTTCTATTCTTAGTTTTGCTTCTTTTGCTTGGAGATTAACCACGTTTAAAAAAGAGGCTTGGGATGATGATACTGAAACTTCTTTTATTACTAAATTCATGATCATTTTATCTTCTATCATTCCGATTTTCTGTACTATTAGCATTTTGCCAGAATTTATTATATTAGGAATATTTCTATGGGAAGTTATTTGGCTTCCATTATTACCTTATCTTTTTATTATCTCTTATTCATTATTCACATCTTTAGCAATTGGAGCTCTTATCATATTATTTTATACCTCTGGGATTAGTGAATATGAACAAATGTTCCTTGAACCTGCTAAAAAACAGATTTTGTGGAATGTAAAAATACTTGAAATATTCTTATTTGGTTTCTTCTTGTTTTTAGACATTACAAATTTACCGGTCATTGACTTCTTCTATATGATTGGATTTATAATTATAATTTTCATTTCAATCGTAAATTTTTTTAGTGGAAAAGCTAAGGTTAAAAACTTTAAAAGCCATTTCTTCGGATACTTTATAGCAGTAGTATTTATTGGGTCAAACGTCCTTTTTTCTACTAGTTTACTCTCTGAAATTTTAAGAATATGGAGTTTAATTGGATCAGCAATATTGTACATTTTCGTATTTTTTTATACATTCTTAAAAATCGAATAATCAAAGTTTTAATAAATCTGTGATACTAAATATCTATAGTAATGATTCACTTACTATACTATCTTTTAGAAATTTCATTTACCTAAAGAAAAATGAGTTAGAAGAATAATTTTGTTCATGAAATGATTTTAAAGAAGAAAAGATGGAAGATTATAAATACATAACTCATTTTTTTAATTTTTTTTTATTTCATTTCTTTACTGATTCTTCCAAAGGTTTAAATTTTGCTTTATCTAAATAACTTAAATATAGGAAAATTAAATACTAAAAATGTGTTTTACTAATGCAATTAAACTTACGTGATGGGTTTCATGTAGATGAAGATAAACGGTGGTTTAAAACCTGGTGGCCTAAAGGAGTTCCTTTCAACACTAGCTTTGAAGAAAAAACGATAAATGAGTTATTAGACGAACAAGTTAATAAATATTCAGATAATAATTTTCTCTGGTTTTTAGATACATGGATAACGTACAAACAATTTCAAGATAATGTAAAAAGATTTGCAGCAGCACTATATAATGCTGGAATCAAGAAAGGAGATTCCGTTGCTTTACATCTTCCAAATTGTCCCCAATATATTGTGGGGTATTTTGCTATTACAAGAATTGGAGCCATAGCAAGTGGAATAAATCCTACTTATCAACCTATAGAAATATTGCATCAACTTGATATAATAAAACCTAAAATGTTAATTGTATTGGATTCGTTGTATCAACAATATATAAAACCCATAATTAATGAATCCAGCATAGAAATTGTAGTTTATACAAATTTAGCAGATTTGACACAAATAAAGAGAGTGAAAAAAGCTGTTGGTAAATTTGTGAAAAAGATTCCTTCTGGAAAAGTCGACTATCCGGGAGCTTTTAAATTTAAGGACCTTTTAACAACTGAGCCTAATGTTCCTGAAGTGAAAATTAACCCGAAAACAGATCCTGCCACGTACATAATGACAGGAGGGACAACAGGTTTACCAAAAGCAGCGATTTTAACTCATTTTAACGTAGTATCTAATGCTACCCAATGCAAATTATGGTTAGGTGGAGAAAAACCCGGAATAGGAAATATAGGCATACTACCGCTATTTCATAGTTTTGCTCATACCGTAGTTATGAATACTACTCTAACTATAGGAGGGTGGATAATGCTTTTTCCAACACCTCCTTCTCAAAATGAACTCTGTGAAACTATTGAGAGATTACCTTGTGAGGATGGTTTGATTTATGCTGGTACAGAAATCCTCTTTAGGAAATTAGCAGAACTCAAGAACCTTAAAAGGAGATTTCCTGGTGTAATGGGAAAATTAGCTCTATGCATTTCAAGTGCAGGACCGTTACATAAATCTGTTAGAGATAGTTTTATTCAAAACACAGGAGGTAGGATAGTTGAAGGATATGGTCTTTCAGAAGCAGGTCCCGCTGTAAGTGCAGGAAATCTATTTGGAGAAAGTCCATCTGGTACTATTGGCCTGCCTTTTCCAGGGACAGAGTGGGGTATTTGGCCTACTGATGATTTTAATGAAGGACCAATTTGCCTTGGAAATCTTGATGATAGTAATTTTGGAATCGATAATTCGGGTGAAATTTGCATTACAGGTCCTCAGGTAATGTTAGAATATCTAAATAAACCTGAAGAAACAGGTGATACGATTTTAGAATATGAAAGAAAATTATGGCTCTTAACGGGTGATATTGGATATATGAATGAAGATGGTACAATTGAGATTAGAGATCGTAAAAAACAACTTATAAAATGTAAAGGATATTCTGTTTTCCCTAAAGAAGTTGAAGAACTTCTATTAAAGCATCCTGATATTATAGAAGTTGCTGTAGCGGGGTTACCTGATGAGGAATATGGAGAAATAATAAAAGCCTGGGTCTCAATTCGAGAGGATTGTGACTTATCACCACAAGCAATTAAAGATTGGGCAAAAAAAAATATGGCGAGATATAAATGCCCTCATAATGTAGCGATAATTGGTGAACTTCCTAAAAATATGATTGGAAAAGTACAAAGAAGAGTCTTGCAAGAAGCTGACCCAAAGTGGAAGCAAACTCAAAGTGGAAAGAAATTAACCCAATAGTTTTCTATTTTTTATTTTAAAAAATTGGTTTTAAAAATTTGAATTTATATTATTCAAATATCATAAAATGTATGTAAGTGACATAGAAAGTTAAATATATTTAAAAATTTTAATATATTAGTATACTAATTTTTAATAAAAATTGTAATTTTTTTTAATAAAAATTAAAACACAACCTTATTCAAAGAGAGTTCTAAATTTGTCAGAAAAATCAGAGGTAGAAAAATTTTTATTAGAAAATGCGAAATTAGAGAGTTCCCAAATTATAGACAGTGATCTCCAAATAATTGACAGAGTAGTTCAGGATTTTGCTCCGGAAGTCGCTTATTTATACAATTTTAGAGAAGATGAATCAGAAGAACAACAGATTAAAACGGGTCGCCTTCATGAAAATCGTATCTTAGGGATTATCTTAAAGTTTTACTTAGAAGGAAAAAATAAAATCACAACTGGAGAAGTTGAGGAAGAATATAAAAAGTTTTTTAAAGGTATTGCTCGTTCTACTATTTCTACGTACCTAAATATGTTAAAAAAGGAATCTACGCTATACAAAGAAAGAGATGGTAGAGTGGTTTATTATATTTTTTATAAAGATCCCCCTATCAACATAAATCCATTTTGGTTTACTCGAATTTTTTGTATTATTCCAGCATATTTTGAAAGAGCCTTATATTTCTCAAATTTATATCTTAACGCAGAAAAATATATTAATTCACAATACATTAAAGACTATTATTCAGGAACAAGGCGTATTTTAATAAGGAATTTCAAATTTATCTCTGGACTAATTACTTTGAAAATTTTTAAGAATAGAAGTTCAAAATGTGTACTCTGCCAATTCAGCAAACGAGAAATTTATAAAAAATTAGAAGAATTAATTAGTGTTGCGGTAAAAGATAGATCTGATGTGCTACCTGAAGATATGATGGAAAATCTGATAAATAAATTGTCTGAAATACCTATTTTTGACGGACTTAATATTAAAGATGATAATATTAGGGAACAAATAATTAATACAGTAATCAATGCTGCAAATGCATTTAAAAAGGATCTAGACTTTCAGATCATGGTTTCACTTAGACGAAAAACATTAAGATTGAAGCAGATGCTTAGTGAATAATCCTCTTAAAAATAATTAAATTAATTTTAATTTATAACTATAAATTACTTGAATTAAAATCTAGTAAAGAAAAATCTCTTTATCGTAGATTAGATTTCTGCATCATTAAACGAGTCAAAACTTCGAAAGTTTCTTCAACATTTTCTCCTGTTTTTGAGCTACTTTCAATGAAACCATTTACTCCTCTCGATTTTGATATATTGATCCCTTCTTCACTAGTAACCTCACGATCTTCTATGAGATCTGCTTTTCCACCGACCACAATAATTGGAAAGCTATCCTCTACAGAAATTTCTCTTCTAATTATCATAAGCCAATCATCAATATGAGCTAAAGAACTATAATTGGTGACATCATACATGAATAACGCTCCATTAGCTCCCCTCACGTAAGTTGGTAATAAAAAACGAAATCGCTCTTCCCCTCCAAAATCCCAAATTTGGAGTTTTATTTTTTTTTCATTGATTTCTAAACTTTTTACCTCAAAATCAACTCCTATTGTCATAGTGGTAGAGGATTTGAATAAATTCGTAAGGAATCTCTGAGTTAATGTAGTTTTTCCACATCCCGCATCTCCGAATATCACCATCTTATAAGTTGCATCGTACATCATTAATCATCTTTGTCTATCGTGTTTAGGTCGAGATCTTGTGTTTTAAATTTATTAATTGAGAATTTTGATATGATTACTATTAAGATTTCTATATTTAATATCTTTTTTAACATATCTATAATATTTTAAAGATATATAATTAGAAGATTGAATTACAAATTTAAAATTTTATCGTAAATAAATTTTAAACTTTATTGATATTACCTACATAACTTTTATATTTCAGTTAATTTGAGCTAGAATTATGGTAAGAAAGGTAGATTGGTCGAAATATTTTAAAATTGATAAAGAACAAATTGAAGTTTTTTTTAATGCGTTTGGAGCAAAGAAAGTATACGCAATGGGCTTGATGCCTATCAGAGGACCTAAGGGTTTTAGAAATTTAGATTATGAATTTGCTGAGAAGGGTTTGGATGTTATTGAAATTATGGATAAACTCGAAGAAACTCATTTCAATGTATTAGGAATCGTAATCAAAGATACTGATGGTGCTTGTACTTGGGATACAACTGTAGGTTGGAATCCTACGAATCGAGATATATTAGGAGAATTTTGTGATGCTGGAAAGGATAGAAATATTAAAATAAAAGCTTCTTTTACGAGTATGAATGATGCATATCAAGGATATTTACACCCTGACAGAGTTAGTGTTCATGGAAAAAGGGGAAAGAAACACGGAATTATTTATGAAAAAGGGGAAATTTCAACTCATATTGAAGGTGAGATGAGAATTGATTTGCCTGAAAATATTTCTTATGAAGAATATCAGAAAAAGGTACCTTTCTTAACAGATCAAAGAGATGAAATAAAGGGAAAATCAAGGAGTGCGAGAGGAAAGGGTTTTATACCACTAACTAGTTTTATGTGTCCAAATAGCCTTCACATAGATTATTTATTAGAATTAGCAAGAGAAGTTGTGAAAAAATATCCAATAAGGGGATTATTCGCAGATTATATCCGTTATGACGGAGCATTCACAGACTTATGTATGTGTAATCGTTGTGTCCAAAGATTTAGAGATAAATTTGGAAATAAAGCAAAATTACTAAAAAGTAAGGAATGGTACGAATTTAAATCTGATACCATAGCAGATTATGCTCAGAAATTTCATCAAACAATAAAATCTGCTAATGATGATTGCGTTTCAGGGTGGTTTTGTCTCCCAGGACCTAAAAAACACTTTACACGAAAACGATTAGGACAAGATTGGATTACATTATCCTCAATTTTAGATGTTGTTTCTCCTATGGAATATCCCTATTTAATGGGTACACGTGACGATGGATGGTATTGGGGAAAAGTTGCTGATTTCTTTTATTGGTACTTTATACGAAATATGAAAAAACGAGCCCATGAATACAAAGCCCCAGCCTTAACTGTAACAAATTCTGTAGAGTGTAATACCCAAGAAATGCTTAAGCAAATGAGGGGTTTTGATTTTGGTTTAGGAATTGCTGTATTTAAGTACTTTGGAACGACGCAAGAACAGTGGGAAGCTTTAAAAGAGTATGCGGAAAAGGAAATAGGTTTACAGAATCTTATATTCAATCAATAACTTCAATTAAAGCGATTTAATTGATACTATAACAGCGGCATTACAAACGATAATCTTATCTGAAGTATCTCCTAATTCTTCAATCATAATTCCTTGTGTTACTAAACCTCCTTTAACAACTTCAATTGATTTTTCACCGAAGGGGATAGCTTTTAAAATTTTTTTCTCATCTATGTTTTGTGGATAAGGAACACCAATTTTAACATGAACTTTCATTTTTAAAAGATCTTTTGGTTCCTTTAGTCCACAAATCTCAGTTAATCCTATTAAACAATTATTAGATATTGCATTTTTTATAGCTTTTGTAGCAGCGTTGGTACAATCATCATTATGTCCATGTTGGTCAGTTCCAGACCCAATTTGGACAATAAACCGTTTCTCACTCATCGAGTCAACCAATTTTTTTATAATTTCAAATATTATTTTGTTTTATACTTATTTTATCATTAAAGTTTTTTATTCTTTGTAATTATTTAATAACAATGGACCAGAATACTAATAGTTTAGATAGTACATATGAAATAGATAAAACAATCTATAAACGTTTTGAACAGAAATATAATATGATATACAGGAGATTATGGGATAAATCTCTACCTACTTATGGCATGATGTTCGATGTTAATATTGATGATCATATTAGTTCACATAAAGACGGTTATTCAAGAATAGATTTTGCTCTTGTATCGGCCGGATGGACAGTGTATGAGAAATTTCCACATGCTTTCACTTGGGAGAGAGGTGAATTAATGGATATTGGATACGGAATAAATTGGATGAAAACTAAGCATAAGATCGAAGACATAAACTTATTCACAGAAACTATCAAAAATGCAGCTAAATTTTTTGGGGCATCATTAGTAGGGATTACTGATATAAATGAAAATTGGATTTACAAAACCGGTTTTGTTAGACCATCTAAAACTAGTGAAGCTGAATCAAAGGAAGAGATAAGAAAAGGAAATACACCGAATTCTATATTCGAAACTCCAATAAATTTGCCGAATGGTATTTCTAAAGCTATAGTGATGGCTATTGAGATGGATCCAGACGCAATATCAACAGCACCAGCTCAACCAGCAGCTGCCGCGGCATCCTTAGCATATTCAAAAATGGCATTCATCATATCCTGTATAGGAGAATTCATAAGAAATTTAGGATATAGAGCAATTCAATGTGGTAATGACACTGCACTTAGTATTCCACTAGCGATTGATGCAGGACTTGGTGCTCTCGGTAGAAATGGATTGTTAATTACTCCAGAGTACGGTCCGAGAGTAAGAATATGTAAAGTTTTCACGGATATACCTTTAATTTCTGACAAGCCTAATATTAACTTTATTCTTAAAGCAAAAAACATTTGTATGGATTGTTATAAATGTGCTGAATCATGTGAAAACGAAGCAATTACAAGAGAAAAAATGCCTTCATTTAAACCTACTACTATATCTAATAATCCTGGTATAAAAAAATATTATGTGAATGGAGAAAAGTGTTTTGAATTTTGGATTGAAAATTCAAGTGATTGTGGAAAATGTATAGCAGTCTGTCCTTTTTCTAAAATTAAACATTACTTAACTCCATCAGAATTTTGGAAAAAAACTTAAACTAAATATCTATGTTTTTATGTATTCTAATGGAGAATAATTAATTTAAGGTGTTGATTTGAATTGGATACAATTAAAGTTGGTATAATTGGTTCTGGGTTTATTGCAGAACATCATTGTTATTCATATAGTTTAATGCCTAATGTTGAAATCATTGGAATTTCTTCTATTTTGAAAGAGGAAGCATTAATGCTTATGAAAAAATTCAGTATTCTCGGTGAAATGTTCAAGGATTATAGTGATTTATTGAAACTTGAATCCGATGGAGTCTCAGTATGCATTCCTAATTTTTTACATAAGGATGTAACAATTGATATTTTAAATTCAGGTAAACATGCTTTTGTAGAAAAACCATTAGCTCGTAATGTTTCTGAGGGCAATGAGATGTTGGATGCGGAGAAAAGTTCGAATCGAAAAATATTCTACTGTGAAAATAACATGTATGCCCCTACTTTCAGCAAAGTAAAAGAAATTGTTGATGAGGGTGGACTTGGGACAATTTACATGGGGAGAGGCAAAGAACAACATTCAGGACCTCATTCAGAATGGTTCTACAAAAAAGAGAAAGCGGGGGGAGGGGCGTTATTAGATTTAGGGATCCACGACATAGCATGTTTAGTATGGTATTTAGATTGTGACGTAAAAGAAGTATTTTGTCAGACTAAAACAATTGTCCCAAATAGAAGAGATTTTGGAGAATGTGAAGTCGAAGATAACGTCGTGGGTGTTTTATATTTTGAAAATGATGCCCAAGTTGTAATAGAAGAATCATGGACTTCTCCAGGAGGATACGATATGAGGTTCGAGTTATACGGTACTGAAGGCCAAATAAAAGTTGCACCGACTTTTAGCAATTTAATTAGCGTTTATAGTGAAAAGGGATATAGCTATGCCGTAGAAAAAGCACCTAAAACTACAGGTTGGACATTTCCAGTTCCAGAAGAATCTTGGTCATTCGGGTATCCACAAGAACTAAATCATTTTATTGACTGTATAATTAATAAAAAAGATTCACAAACTAATGGAAAATATGGCCAAAAAATTCTCAAAATAGTTGAAACTATGTATAAAAGTGCTGAAACTAAAAAAATTGAAGAGATTATTTATTAACATCATCTATAAATAATTTAAAAAAGGAAGCGAAATAAAATTGTTTAATAATCTTTATACTCGCCCTTATACCATGTACGTTGAGATTGCTTAAGAGTATCAGGCATATCTTCATAAGGAGAAACTTCTTCATCTAGAGGACATTCGATCCCATAACGTTTATTTGTTTTTGGATGTACATATCCGGTTTTTGATATTCCATTTGCCGCTCTAAGAGCAATACGTCTACTAATCAGTGAAGCACCCTTGATATAAAAATATTTCCATTTTCCTTCTTCCTCTATAAGTTCAATAAAGACTCCATTCTGCATATCTGCATCTGATACAATAGGTACAAATTGCCCATTATCAGCATTCCATTTTAGCATTATTTTCTCTTCTTTCTCGGGCATTTTAATGACCTAATTTCTGATTTTGGGTTATTTGATTTTTAATACTAAATTATTGTTTCTTTTGATATTAATTATGAAAATAATATTATTTAATCTTATTTTTATGTATAATTTATTTAACTTGAAAATATAGAGTATTTTTTAAGTGAAAAGTGAAAATTCATATAATTGGAACTTATTGAAAGAAGAATTACATAGAGTATATTATTCAGAATAATCCTAATACTAAAATTAGAATTCTCATTTTAATGTTTTGATGAATTCTACAATCGAATCCAGTTTATTTTTTGAAGCTAAGAGGATTTCATGAGGAAACTCGATGCTTCTCATATAGATATCTGATACGACTGGAAATGATTCATCATAACTTTTTTTTCCGCCCCAATTAGCATCGTTATAATTAATACCTTTTTTTAAGTTTATTTCCTTAAAACAATGTAATGTGTGTAGAGGAGGATAATTATGATCAGTAGGAATTCCATTTTTATTTAATTTTTTAGTAAACTCATTCTTTGTCATACCGCCAAATTTACTATCATCAAACACAATAGGATAAATGTAATAGCCACATTCATCAGTTCCGGGAGTAAGCTTCATAACTTGAATCCCATCAATCTTATTTAGTTTAGCTCCAAAGTATTTAGCATTCTCATTTCTTAATTTATGTTGGTTAGCAAATTTTTTTAGTTGAACCCGAAGGATTGCAGCTTGAAATTCACCCATCCGATAATTTGAGCCATAAGAATAATGGTTATAAAAATGTGCATTTTTTTTTCTTCCACAATCAGTATAAGAATATATTTTGTCTGCTAACTCGTCTGAATTACATATCAGAGCCCCACCTTCCCCACTTGTTATTATTTTTGAAGCTTGAAAGCTGAATATTCCTGCATCCCCCCAATTCCCAAGTCTTTTTCCTTTATAGCGTGAGCCATGTGCGTGAGCACAATCTTCAATAATTATTAAATTATTTTTGGTTGCGATTTCTGATAATACGTCCATCTCAACTGGATTTCCACCCAAATGCACAGGTATTATTGCCTTTGTCCTTTTTGTAATTAACGATTCAATTTTATTAATATTCATAACGAGTGTATCATTATTTATATCGCAAAAGATTGGTACAGCATTTGTGGCTATAACCGCTGAGGCGGAAGCTACAAAAGTGTAATCTGAAACAATGACTTCATCTCCCAAACCAATATTCAATGCCATTAATGCTGATTCAATAGCAACTGTTCCATTACATACTGCAATACAATGTTTAGCTTCTTGAAATTTGGCAAATTCCTTTTGAAAAGCCCATATATTTTCTCCTTGAGGCATTCCAGGGGATCCACACCACCAATTCCCAGATTTAATTACATTAATTAGAGAATTTATCTCTTCTTGATCAAATATAGGCCAGTGAGGAAATTTTTTGTTTTCATCGTGTTTATATGACATAATTTAACTTACTCATTTTAGATGGTACAATAATAAATTTTATGTGGCATTAGAAATATATTTTACAAAACAGATAATAGTTTTATAATCTTTTCTTAATAACAATTGTTAAATAACTGCAATTTGGAAAAATGAAAATAATTGATAAAAGAGTCATTGCAGAATATCTAACGAATAATATTAAAGGATTATCTCAATTCGAAATTGAAAAATCAATTGAAATACCTCCTCCCGAGATTAATTTTTCATATGCATTTCCAGTTTATCGGTTAAGTAGATTGGAAAAAAAAAATCCTGTGGAGATCGCTAAGGATTTAGAAAAAAACCTACCTATCCCTGATTATCTAGAAAAGATTGAAGCAAGTGGGCCATATTTAAATTTTAAAATTAAATCATCTTTAGTTTTGGATAATATTTTTAAACTCAAAAGTGATTATGGGAAAATCTATGAAATATCTAAAAAAACTAAAGATAATCCATTAAGAATCGTAATAGAATATCCTGCTCCTAATACTAACAAGCCACTTCATTTTGGACATGTACGAAATATGCTGATAGGTAGTACTACAGCAAATTTATTAAGATATATAGACCATTCTGTTTTCGAAGTTAATATGAATAACGATAGAGGTATTCACATTTGCAAATCTATGTTTGCATATAAAAAATTGGGAGAAGGTAAAGATCCTGATAAGAAATCAGATCATTTCGTTGGAGATTTTTATGTGAAATATAATGAAATGGAAAAAAATGATGAATCTTTAAATATTGAAGTCCAAGAATTATTGAGATTATGGGAAGCAGAAGATCCAGAAACCCGGGCTCTGTGGGAAAAAATGAACAAATGGGCTTTTGAGGGTTTTAAAGAAACATATAAAAAGTTAGAAATTGCTTTTGATAAGGAATATTTTGAATCGAATTATTATAAGAAAGGTAAATCAATAATACTTGAGAATTCTGAAAAAGGAATTTTTGAAGAAACTGACGATGGAGCAGTTTTTGCTAACTTAAAAGAAAATTATGGCTTACCGAATAAAATTTTGCTTCGAGGGGATGGTACTTCATTATATATCACTCAGGATCTATATCTTGCTTATCTTAAAAAAAAAGATTTCAATTACGATAAATCAATTTATGTTGTAGGAAATGAACAAGATCTTTACTTTAAGCAACTATTTGCGGTACTAGATATGATTGGATTTAGGGAAGATAAATATCATCTCTCATATGGTATGATCAGTTTACCAGAAGGTAAAATGAAAAGTAGAGAAGGGACTATTGTTGATGCTGATGATACGATTGATGAAATGCTAGACTTAGCTTTTAGGGAGATCAATAAAAGATACCCTGATCTAACAGAGGAAGAGAAAGAATATAGAGCCAATCTCATTGGAATGAGTGCTCTAAGGTTTTTTATTTTAAAGTTTAACCCTAAAACTGATTTTGTATTTAATCCAAAACAAAGCATTTCATTTGAAGGAGAAACTGGACCTTATATACAATATTGTTTTGCTAGGATTGAATCAATAATTTTAAAGTCAAATGAAAAAATTGATATTAATATTGATTGGGTTTTATTGAATCATGAAACAGAAGAAGCCTTGATTAAACAATTGAATTATTTTCCAGAGGTTATAGATTTAACAGCAAAGAAGTACAGTATTCATTTAATACCTCAATATCTTCTACTATTATGCCAAACTTTCAATTCCTTTTATAGTGCTTGCCCAGTTATTTCTAATAATAAAGATTTAGAAAAAGCTCGATTATTATTAATAAGATGTGTCCAAATTGTTATTAAGATAGGCTTAAATATCTTAGGAATTGAGACACTTGATAGAATGTAAACTTTTATTATATAAAGGAAAAAATTTTAATGACATTTTATGATTTTGGAGAAAGAATTGTAAAGGAAACTCAATTTGTCATTTTTGGCATACCTTGGGATTACTTAACGTCTATAGATTTACCTAATTCTTCCATTGGACCTCAAGAAATTAGGGATGCTTCAAATAAAATGGGATTAGTTACAGAGTTGGGAACTAATATTCCTAAACTTAAAGTAATCGATATAGGAGATATTCAAATTGATGAATTAAATGTGAGTCATAATCTTAATACTATTCGTACATTTGTTAATGATATTTATAGCCAAAATAATAAAATTATCCCAATTATGTTAGGGGGTGATCATTCCTGTTCATTTCCAGTAATCCAAGTTGTTGGAGATCATTTTAGTCAAAACAAAGATTTTGGAGTGTTAATATTTGATGCTCATCTTGATCTATATCAAAAATGGGATAAATCCGTTTATTCACATGCAACTACATCCCATAGAATTTATGATCTTAGTTACATTCATAAAAATAATTTTTTAATAGCTGGAACACGTGATATTGATATTCCCGAGCTAGAATTTGCAGATTCGGAAAAAATCTTCCACCTAGACGCTCATCTCTTAATTGAAGGTTTAGATAATTATATTCAAAAAATAATTGATTTTTATACAAAATCAAGTATCACAAATCTTTATATCTCAATAGATATTGATGCTATCGACCCTTCTAATGCTCCAGGTACTGGTTATGCAATTCCGGGTGGTTTTAGCTACAGAGACATCTGGAAGATTTTAATGGAAATAACAAAGAATTTTAATATTATTGCGTTTGATTTAGTTGAGGTCGCCCCAAACTTAGACTCAAAAAATAGAATGACATGCAATTTAGCAGCTAAATTGATTATAGAATTTATAACATTTATAAGTGAAAAAATAAACAAATGATTTTAATGCCTGAAAAAAAATTTAAAGAGTCATTGAAACATGTTAACCAGTTTGAAATTACTGAAAAAACAGATATAGTAGAATTAATCAGATCGTTAAAAGGAACCGGTTTTAATGCAAAGAGATTAGCTCTGGCTTGTGAGATTTATTCTTCTATGATACAGAATAAAGATTGTGTCAAATTTTTTGGGTTGGCAGGGGCTATTGTTCCGGTGGGATTACAAAGAGTAATATTTGATTTTATAAAAGAAAATTATATTGATATTCTGGTTACTACCGGAGCAAATTTAACTCATGATTTAGCTGAAGCTTTAGGTTATCATCACCTACAAGGTGACGATAGTATTAAAGATATAGAGGATAATAAATTACATGATGAAGAAATCAATAGAATATATGATGTCTATATGCCGAATGAAGTCTATAAAGGTATAGAAGATTTCGTTTCAAAACTTGAGATACCAGATAATCAAATGACTGTAAGTTCTTTTTTAAACTTTCTAGGAAAAGAAATTCCCCAAAATCCTCATTCCATTCTTAAAATTTGTGCAGATAAAAATATACCAATTTTTTGTCCTGCCTTTACTGATTCTGGATTGGCAATGCAATTAGGTTTTCATCATCAGGAACTAAATCTAAACCATTTCAAGGACATGCTAGAAATGGTAAATCTAGCTTGGGATGCTAAAGTTGCCGGGTTATGTGTTGTCGGAGGGGGCGTTCCAAAAAATTTTATTTTGCAATCTCTACAATTTTGCCCAAATTCAGCGACCTATGCTATTCAAATAACCATGGATCGTCCAGAACAAGGAGGATTAAGTGGTGCAACATTAAGGGAAGCAATTTCTTGGGGAAAAATAAATGAGAAAGCGAAATATTCAACAGTTATCTCTGACGCTACGATTGCCTTACCAATTATTTTATGGTTCCTAAAAACAACACAAAACAATAAATAATATCTGGAAAACTATAATATCCCTCTCATTTTTTGATCAATAGTTTGAGTATCAGTGCCAAAAATATTGTCAAGATTTTCTTTAAAAGTTTTGAATTGGGATACTTCAGATAAATTTTTTCCTTCAAAATTTGACTTAAATTGAGTAATAACTTTATTCAACAATGGTTGTATAATTTTATGGATATATTTCTCTATTTTTTTTTCTTTATCTAAAATAGCGTAAGAAATTATATTTTCTGGTTCGAAACCATTTTTTGCGTGGATGTAATCTTCGGTAAATGTAATTACATATTTCCTTCCCTCAAAATATTCTACTAAATCTTTAGTAAAAGCAGATTGGGCAAAGTTTAAAATAGCTGTAAGTAATCCACTACGAAGATCTGAATCCACTTTACCTTTAGTACTTTTATGGAAAATCTTCTTAACCAAGTTGAAACCCCTAAACAATAGACCCACTTCTCGCACAACCATTCTTAAAATTTGCTCCCGTTAGTTTTAAAATTTAAATTATTTCTTCCTAAAATGTGTTATTTTAATTATAATAATTTGTAATAATAAATTCTTGGCTAATATTAATATTAAAATTGGCATTAAGACATTTAATAAGAAATATTATTTATGAGATATTTGTGAATGATATGATTACAAAAGAAAAAATTAGACTCTGTGCTGAAAACATTACTAAAAGCGTAAATATCCAAAAAGAAGGCGAACTAGTCCTTATAAAAGGCGGCTTTTACACTCATGAATTATTGGAAGAAATAGGATTGGAAGTTCTTAGGAAAGGAGGAATCCCACATATAACCTCTACATCTGATTACTTTGATGAGTCAATGTTTACAGATAAAGGAATAAAAGTTGAAACATTACAAAAAACACCACTTCTTTTCTGGAAATGATAAAGAAAATGGATGTATTTATAATAATTGAACTACTAGAAAATCCTTCTATTCGTAATAAAGTATCAAAAGATAAATTAGAGGCTTATCAAAAATCAATTGCACCACTCAGAGAGGTTCTCTATGGATTAAAAGAAGAATTCGCTCCAGGAAAAAAATGGTGTTATGCTGCATGGCCTTCAAAAAAAGCAGCAGATTTTTATAAAGTTGAATATAACCTTTTTGAGAAATTTATTGTTGATGGTATGAGTATTCCCTCCGAAAAATTAAGCAATATCACAAAGAATTTAGGAAGTTATTTTGAAAATGCTAAAAAGGTTTATGTAAATGATGAATTCGGAACGGATTTCTGGGTTTCAATAGAGAATAGAATCGGAATTCTTGATGATGGGATAATCTCAGAAGAACAAATTGTGTTAGGAAATTTAGGAGGAAATTTACCCGCAGGTGAAGTTTTCTTCCCACCTACAGAAACTCTAGGAGAAGGAATGATATTTTGTCCCATAACTAAAGAAAGATACTCCCATACGATTATTGAAAATACAGAGCTAGTTTTTAAAAATGGTAAACTATTGATGAATGAAATTTCAGCTGATACAAACTTGGATGTATTAATTGAAGCCTTTAAACAAAGTGAAAAAATTGATAAGATTAATAAAATACCAGAAATAAGAACCTATAATGTCGCTGAACTTGGAATAGGATGTAATCCTGTGATTACTGAAGCTATTGGTTATATTCTCACTGATGAAAAAATAAATCGAAGTGTTCATGTAGCTTTTGGATTCAATAAATCTTTTGGCGGCACTTCTGCTTCTCAAATGCATTGGGATTTTGTTACTGCTCCAAAAGTAAACATAACCGTTGAATATATTGATGGTTCAAGGAAACATATAATGGAAAATGGGAAATTAATTAATAATTAAGCTCTTCTAAATGTGTTAGTTATCGAAGAAATTCTTCTAAAAATTCAATGATTTTTTCTAAGACCAATTTTTTAAAAGTTATTCTATCTGCTTCAAAATTATATTTATGAGCATAAGTTTCTTTTTCCGTTGAGAAACCAATATAAACTAAGCCTATTGGTTTTTTTGGTGTTCCCCCTGTTGGTCCAGCAATACCACTGATCCCTATTCCTATGTCTACTTTCGAATTCAATCTAATATTTTTTGCTAGCTGTTCTACGACAACATCTGATACAACCCCATATTTCTCAATAACATTTGGATTCACGCCAACTAATTCTATTTTTGCTTGATTACTATAACAAACGATTCCCCTCTCAAAAACTTTCGAAGCTCCAGATATATTAGTTATCATATGTGAAACAAAACCGCCCGTACAAGATTCAGCTATAGCAATTTTAATTTTTTTCACAGTAAAATTATGGATTATTGATTTTATTCTTTCTAAGATTTCCATTACAGTAATTACCTGTTTATTTCAAATTTTCTTCCGCACGATTTACAGAAATTTCCTTGGATTACTGTACCACAGTAAGGACAAAACCATTTGTTTCCTTTTTTTTTAGATACATTTAAGGCTTTAAAAATCTCCGGTATTTTATCTCCAAATGGTTTATACTCAATATTTTTTTCATGAACCATTTGATAACACCTCGAACAGTATTCTTTTTCTTTCAATCCATAATAAATGACATATGGATTAATAACCATAAAACCCCACATAAAGAAAATAAAAAGAAATATACTTGAAAAAATTGACATAGATATTATAGTTATTATAGAAAACAGAATAAACAAAACTACAGCAAAAAATCCGAAAATTTTAATATTGAATTTAGGTCTCGTGGGAAATACATTCATCTTGCAATTTTCACAAAACCCCATCTCGTTAATATTCTGACTCTGAGCCATTTATCTCAATGTAAAACTTTAAAACAACTTAATATTATGTATATAAATTAATAACAAATAAAAATAAACAAAAAAATAATATTGTATACTTTTGAAATTTAATACATTAAATACTTAATAATTCTAATTATATTTCTACAAAGTGAATAAAATGAAAAAAAATAATTCCCCAAAAGGTTTTGTATTTAAAATTACTGTTATTGGTGATGGTGGGGTAGGAAAAACTTCCTTAATTAAAAAGTATACTAAAGGTAGCTTTCAGAAAGACTATATAAAAACGTTGGGAGCCCAATTTAGTAAATATGATGAAGAAATTGAAGGCGATAACTGTAAATTATTTTTTTGGGATATTGCTGGACAAGATGAATTTAATTTCATGCGCCCTACTTTCTATAAAGGAAGTAAAGCAGCAATCATTGTATTCTCACACACCGACGAGGAAAGTTATAATCGCATTACTACCTGGCATGAAGATATTAAAAAATATACGGGAGATCTCCCAATTGTCTTATTCGGTAATAAAATTGACTTAATTGATGAAAAAGATTTAGATGATTCGAAAATTCAGAAAATTGTAGAAGAAAGAGATTTTCTTGGATACTATAAAACAAGTGCTAAAACGGGAAATGGTGTATTTCAAGCATTTCAAGCGATAATAAAAAACTTATATCAAAAGTACAAAGAAGAATAGAAAATGTATGATGATATCAATCAAGGATATCCGAAAATTTTGTTTTTTTCATCAAAACACTGCGCACCTTGCAAACCTGTGGAGTTTATGCTTAAAGAGATTAATTTATCCCAATTTGGAAAAAAATTGAAAATTGAGAAGATTTTGATTGACATAGAAGAAAACAGACAGTTTACACAGGAATATAATATTATATCAGTGCCTACTTTAATTATAGCTGATAAAAAGCTTAGTGTAAATATTGAGAAAGAAGATATTATAGATGCTATACTATACGCGTTTATTTCCTCAGTAAAATTATAAATTAATAATTATATTTTAAAAAAAAAATTCAAAATTAATTTAAAAATAATGTGATGATTAATGGATCGGCAATTACTGTCAAAAATTCTAGCCCAAATGAAAAAGAATCTAAAAGAAGGTAAAGATATTGGAGATATGAAGGTTGGAGCCTTATTGGCTCTTGGACACCAGTTAGAAGCAATTTTTTATTATTTAGGGCACGAATTAGGAACTACATTAAAGGTTAAAAATGTTAAAGATGTATTTCAAATTCCAGATGAACTAAAAAAAATTATCGCTGAACATAATCTTGGAGATGTTGAAATTACAGAAAGTACCGAAGAAATTGTCCAACTTAGATTAAAAGGTCATTCTTCAATTAAAGATCTAATAAAAAAAGGAATTAAGACATCAGGAAGTTTTTGTTCTTTTGAAGCAGGATTATTAGCAGGAGTTGTAGAGAAATTGAGTGATCTTCATTGCTTTGCTCAAGAAGTAGGATGTGCTTTACAAACAGGAGAGAGTTTCTGTGATTTTATGATTGTTTTCCAAAAAAGTGAGTAATTAAGAAAATATTATCATAAAACTAATTTCTATTAGATATGTCGAAAATTTTTAATAAAAATACTCTATATCATGAATATAAATAAAATTTTTTATGATTAATAAAATCAAAATCTAGGATTAATATACCAAAAAATATTGATTAGTTGAACTAGCACAATAAAATGGGTGAATAAATGGAGCCTAAATATATTATAAAAATTTGCTTGCTTGGGGAGGCAAATGTGGGGAAGACGTCATTGGTATATAGATATATAGAGAATAAATTTAGAGAGAACTACAAAAGTACACTTGGCGTAAACCTATTAAAGAAGGATATGAGTATTCCAGGTTATGGCGATGTATCTGCCCAAATCTGGGATCTAGGGGGCCAAGAATCGTTTAAATCTCTTAGAAAGTTATATTTGGAGGGGGCTAATGCTGCATTCGTAGTCTTTGATAGAACTAAAAAGAAAACCTTTGAAAAATGTGATGATTGGATAGAGAGTTTTCGAGAATCAAGAGGGAATGCCCCCATTGTGTTATTAGGAAATAAATCTGATTTAGAACAGCAGATTAAAATAACAGAAACCGAAGCATCGGATTATACAAAAGCACATCAAATTGAATTAGTTCTAACTTCTGCAAAAACTGGTGAAAATGTTGAGAATGCGTTTATTGACTTAACAAAAAGAATTTTAGATGAAATTAAAGAAGAATAAAATTCCTAAGATTTGAAAGGCAATTCCTTATATTTTTGAGATTTTATCTAACCTTTAAAATTTGGTGAGTTCAATACATATCTTTTTCAAATCTAAAATCTACTGTTAAATGTGAAAATCCACTTCTTTAAGTCTCTAAGTCTAAAGAGAGCATTTCATGTTCTTTATGTTTAAAAGTTAAAAGAAAAAGAGTTATAATTTTCATTTTTTAACCCTTTTTAGAGATTTTATTATTATCAATGATTAATTTTCTATTTCTGATTTAATCAAGTGAGGAAATTTTAAGTTTTCAATTATCTATTCTTTTTTAAGTTTCTTGTATTAAA
>JAHLWT010000196.1 GCA_019057775.1 Promethearchaeota archaeon | reverse complement strand
GCTTATTCATGATAAATCATATCAATTTTTCTTTTTTTTGTACTTGTACTATTTAACTTTTAAAACTATTTAAATAAAAAACATGATTAAAAAATAATTTGAGGATTTCATTTATAAGGATTATTGCTTAATAAAATTTCAAAATCAGCAATCATTTAAATATAATGTACTTCGGAATTCGTCAAACGATAAGAAATTACATATAGATGGTTTTTGATTTTAAAATAAGGAGATTTACTGGTTTTCGATTTTTGAACGAAATTTTCCGATATTTTAGTGGCTAAACCTAATCTACTACCTCATAAAAAAAAAGCATAGATTTAAAAAAAGGAGCTGATTTAATTTTATTTGTATATTAAATACAAATAATAATAATAAAATTATATTAAATACAAATAAAATTAAATTTTCAAAAATTAAAGGGGAATAAAGTTTGAGTAAAGATATAGAAAATGTGTTATCAAGTCTAAAAGATATAATTTTTGTTATATCATATGACTATGAAATTTTGTTTGCGAATGAGGAGGCATTGAAAAATTTTAAGACAGATTTGATTGGCAAGACATGTTATAAAGCACTTCTTAATAGAGATCAATCATGCGAAATTTGTGCAATAGCAGAATTTAAGGAAAAAGATGTAAGTCATTTTCGATTTGAAAAAGAATTAATTTTACCTTCTATGAATAGAAAATGTTATTTTGACATTGGCAGTGGGATTATTGAAGAATTTAAGGGAGTTAAAGCAATAGTTGAAGTCTTACGAGATATTACCGAGCGTAAGATGCAAGAGGAAACAATTTTGCAACTATCGTCTCCAATTTTAAAAATATGGGATAATATTCTGGCAGTTCCACTTATTGGAATTCTTGATAGTAGACGTGCTAAATTAGTTACTGAAACTCTTTTAAATGCGATCGTAAAAACAGGATCTAAAATTGCAATAATCGATGTAACTGGAGTTAGCTTTATTGATACTGAAGTAGCAAATCACCTAATAAAAACACTTAATGCTGTAAGGCTTCTTGGGGCTAAATCAATTGTTACTGGTATAAGACCAGAAATAGCACAGACACTAGTTGACTTGGGCGTTTCTCTCGGAGATATAGTTACGAGTTCCCAACTTTCTGGAGGATTGAAATATGCATTTAAAATGCTTGGATATAACATAAATAACAAAGGGTAAATATGTTATGAGTCAGAAGATACCTATAATTAAGATAAACGAAGATTTGATAGTAACCTTTATTTCTGACATTGACGACATGTTAGCTCTAAAAGTACAAAGTGGATTACTTCAAAGAATTCATGAGGGTAAGATTACTGGAGTATTGCTAGATCTAACAGTCCTCGATATGGTAGATTCTTTCTTAGGCAGATTGATATCGGATATTGCTCGCTCATCGGCAATTATGGATGTAATGACGGTTGTTGTTGGAATTCAGCCAGCAGTCGCCATCACGCTCGTAGAGTTGGGGCTTGAATTAGAGGGTACTTTTCCTGCTTTGACTGTGGAAGATGGTATTGAGCTTCTAAATGAATTAAAAAAGTCAAAATATGATTTTGAGATATAAATGAGGAGACAAAAAATTCTTCAGAATATCAAGATTGAAAATAATATGGACCTTGTTAAGGCAAGACAAACCATTAGAAATGTTGCTTTAGACCTAGATTATGGCATCGTAAATCAGACAAAACTGGTTACTGCAGTAAGCGAATTAACGAGAAATGTCCTTTTATACGCCGGGAAAGGTGAGATCAAGATAGAATTAATAGAGACTGGTACAAAGAAAGGTTTAAGGATTACTGTAACTGATGAAGGTCCAGGAATTCCAGATGTTGACCTTGCAGTAACAGGTGGATTTTCCACGAGTAAAGGACTAGGTAAAGGTCTAAGCGGTACTAAAAAGTTAATGGACGATTTTTCTATTCAAACTGAGGTTGGAAAAGGAACAGAGGTTGTTATTATAAAATGGATGGACTCAGACAAATTGTGATTTCTATAAACGAAAATTATCATGTAGGTATCGCTATAAGAAAAGTTTCTAAATTAGCAGAAGAATTAGGATTTTCAGAAAAAGAACTTAGCGAAATTTCGATAGTCGTGTCTGAATTAGCCAATAACTTGATTAAACATGAAGCCATAGAAGGAAAAATTATATGCTCGTTGATTGAAGAAGGAACGGAAAAACTTATTCAAATAATTAGCGAGGATAAAGGTCCAGGAATTTTAAATCTCGAAACAGTAATGGAAGATGGATATTCAACAAATGGAACTCTTGGAATAGGTCTAGGTGCGATAAAAAGGCTTATGAGCGATTTCAGAATAACTTCAAATATTAATAATGTTAAAACTGCAAGATATAACAATATTTGGAGCCAAATTGGGACAAAAATTATTACTAATAAATATCTTTCTCAAAGAGAGGATACGGCAAATATATCTCAGAGTAAAACTAAATTTGGAATATTTAGTAGAAGTAAATATGGGGAAAAATATAATGGAGACAATTATTTTCTGCAACATTTTGAAGATAAAGCGATTGCAGCAGTAATTGATGGTTTGGGGCATGGTCAGGCTGCATCAGAAGCTTCTACAATAGCTCGGTTATACCTTGTCGAAAATTATAAAAAACCTCTTGATGTAATAATTAATGGCTTGCACGAGAGATTGAAGAGCACTCGTGGCGTAGTTATTTCATTAGCTTTAATTGACGATAAAGAAGGTGTTTTGGAATATGTTGGGATTGGAAATGTATTAACAAGGATTTTTAATTCAACTACCACAATAAACCCCGTTAAATACAGTGGATGTTTAGGATATATACTTAAAAATTTCAGGGTGTTTCGTTACCCTTGGATTAAAGGTAATATCATAATAATGACAAGCGATGGTATATCAGAAAGATACGTTACAAATAAAGATCCAAATTTCCTTAAAAAACACCCAATAATAATTGCTAGTACTATACTAAAGGAATATGGAAAGACCCACGATGATGCAACCGTCTTAGTAGGAGGTTAAAAATGAGGTTTGAGGAGAACAAAGATAATAAGGAAGATTTAAACGAGATCAAAGCTCGTTTAAAACAAGAGATTGCTAAGCGTATCCAATTGGAGAATGAATTAAATGTTGCGTTAGATGAATTGAGCCTTTCAAATACTGAATATATATATGCAATAAGAAAACTAGAAGGATTAAAAGACAATCTTAGTAAAGCTTATAACAGAGCAGAATTTTACAAAGATTTATTCAGTCACGACATTAATAATATTTTACAAGTGATTTTGTCAGGAATGGAAGTATGTGAGGCGGAGACTGATGATTTAAGTGAAATACAAAAAGACATAAAAATTATAATATCTCAAGTTCTAAGAGGGGCAAATTTAGTGTTAAACATACGCAAGCTTTCTCAACTTGAAGAAATTGAAATATCTCTTAAACGAACTGAAATTCGTAATATCTTAATAAATACGATTGACTTTGTGAAAAATTCTTACAGAGATAAAAAAATAAACATTAAAGTCGATTCAGTTAGCAAACAACTATATGTTCAGGCAAACGAACTGATTAGAGATGTTTTTGAAAACATTCTTAATAACGCAATAAAACATAATAAAAGTGCAATTCCAGAAATTGAAGTTAAAATATCAAAAGAACAAAAATTAGGCGTAAATTATCTTAAAATAGAATTTCAGGATAACGGTGTAGGAATAAGCGATCTTCGTAAAGAAAAAGTCTTTCAAAGAGGGTACGGCAAACACAAAGATACTCACGGAATGGGCTTAGGATTATCTCTCGTGAAAACAATTATTGAAAAGTGTCACGGAGAAATATGGATTGAAGATAAAGTCTATGGAGACTATTCAAAAGGAAGCAATTTTATTCTTTTAATTCCAAGAGTGAACTAAAAAAAAGGCTAAAAAAGGAGATTAAAACGGAAAAAATATTTATTGTTGATGATGAACCTACACTTCAATATTTTTATAAAAAAATCTTAAAATTAAATGGTTTTGAAGTGGCGGGTAACGCAGAAAATGGCGTAGAAGCCATTATCATGTTTAAAGCGTTTTCGAATAAACCAAAGATAATTCTGATGGATTATCGGATGCCTGAGAAGACTGGAATTGAAGCCACAAAAGAAATTTTACAAATTGATAAACGAGTAAAAATTATATTTTTTAGTGCGGATGTTAGTATTGAAGAAGAAGCGTATTCTATTGGAGCGTTTGGCTTCATAGTTAAGCCATTTACGATTAAATGTTTAATAGATGAAATTAAAAAAGCTTTAGAAAGCTATAAATTCTCCTCATCTAATTAATTCTATTAAGGAGCGCTTTCTAATTTTTTTAAATTAGATTAAAATTATTCTAAAGGAGTATGGAAAAGCCCACGATGACTCAATATTTTTAGTAGGGGGTTAAAAATGATGAATGAGAAGAACAAAGATAATAAGGAAAAAGTAAATAAAATTGAAGAACTTTTAAAACAAGAGATTGCTAAGCGTAAGGAACTGGAGGAGAAATTAAAATATGCATTAGATGAATTAGAGCAATCTAATAGAGACTATATAAGAACATTTGAAGAATTAGAGATAACAAAGAAATTACTTGCGGAAAAAGAGAAATTAGCTTTTTTAGGTGAGATAGCAGGTGCTGTAGGACATGAATTAAGAAATCCCTTGGCGGCAATAAAAAATAATATTTACTATTTATCAATGATTTTAGAAAATCCTTCAGAAGAATTCAACGAAACCGTGGAGATTCTCAATGAAGATATATATCGAAGTACTAGAATTATTAAAGATCTATTAGATTATTCAAAAATAGCAGCCTTGGATCTTAGAAGTTTGGATGTAAATAATTTTATTACCGAGTTAATTTCAAAAATAAAAACTCCAGAAAACATTAAGATTGAAATAAATTTTCAAGAAAATATTTCAAAAACATTAATGGATGAAATAAGATTTGAGCAAATTTTAACAAACTTAATTACAAATGCGTTTGATGCTATGGAGAATGGAGGAATTTTAACAATCGAAACTTCACAAAGGAACAACGAAATTAAAATTCATATTAAAGATACGGGTATTGGAATAGAACCCAATAACTTAGAACAAATATTTCATCCCTTCTTTACCACAAAAGCGAAAGGATTTGGGCTTGGATTAGCTATTGTAAAAAGATATGTAGAAACGCATAACGGCACCCTCTCAGTACAAAGTCAATTAGGAAAGGGAACGAGTTTTCAATTAAAATTTCCAATAAGCAAAAAAGATCGTAAAGAGGAGAGAATCAAATCACAATAAATAAATTTATTGAGGAGAGCCCTCCTTTAAAATTGAAAGTTATGAACAATGATATGAACATGTTTATTATAACGGGATATCGAGATGAAAATGGGATATTGAATCAAATACAAAAGGCATTAGATAACGGTGCTTCTTTTTATCTTTTTAAACCTTTTGAATTTAGTCACATTGTTGATTTGATAACACAATTTTATAAAAACAAAATGAGGTGAAAAATAAACTATAGAGAAAGAAGTATTAATTATTGATGATGATAAAAACTTAGGAGTAAGTTTAAAAAAGATTTTAAGCAAAACAGGATTATCAGTAGAGCATGCCATTAGTGGAGAAAAAGCAAGAGAATGTCTTGATAAATACTCTTTTATGGTTTTAATTTTAGATATAAAACTACCAGATGCTAATGGTTTAGAACTATTATCAGAATTAAAAAAAAAATTTCCAAATATTGAAATTATTATGGTAACCGCATATGCATCTCTTGATAGAACCATAACAGCGATAAATGAAGATGCGTTTGGGTTTGTAGAGAAACCTTTTGAAATGCCTTATTTGGAATCTCTGGTTAGAGATGCTATGACAAAACATAAAATGAAGTTAATACTGATTGAATCCGAAAAAAAATTTCGCGAGGCTTTTAAAAGGGCAGAATTTTACAAAGATTTGTGTAGTCACGACATTAATAATATTTTACAAATTATTTTATCTGGAATACAATTATGTGAGATGGAACTTGATGATCCAGATGAAATCAAATCTATTATACAAATTGTAAAAGATCAAGTTTATAGAGGGGCAAAATTAATTTCAAATATACGTAAATTATCTCTAATTGATGAAACTAAGATATCTCTTAAACGAACTGAAATTTGCGATATTTTAAAAATATCGGTTGATTACATAAAAAAATCTTATAAAGATAAAAAAATAAAAATTAAAGTCGATTCAGTTAGCGAACAACTATATGTTCAAGCAAACGAATTGATTAGAGATGTTTTTGAAAACATTCTTATTAACGCAGTAAAACATAATAAAAGTGCAATTCTAGAAATTGAAGTTATGATATCGAAAGAACAAAAATTAGGCGTAAATTATCTTAAAATAGAATTTCAGGATAACGGTGTAGGAATAAGCGATCTTCGTAAAGAAAAAATCTTTCAAAGAGGGTACGGCAAACACAAAGATACTTACGGAATGGGCTTAGGATTGTCTCTCGTGAAAAAAATTATTGAAAATTATAACGGAGAAATATGGGTTGAAGATAGAGTCAATGGAGACTATCCAAAAGGAAGTAATTTTGTTCTTTTAATTCCAGAGGTGAACTAAAACAGAGGTTAAAAAAGGAGATTAAAACGCAAAAAATAATATATCGTTGATGATGAACCTGCACTTTAATATTTTTAAAAGAAATTTTTAATGTCAAACGGTTTTGAAGTGGCGGGTATCGCAGAAAATGAGGATGAAGCCACTAACATGTACTCAATATTAACTTTCTTAGTAATGGTCCTGATTACTTTGAAACCTTCAACATGATTGATCCGTTAGTCAACCCAGCCTCTTCATCCAACTTTGCAAGAATTGACAAGGGCGAAATAAATGATCTTATAGTCTGATTGAAACTGATACTAACATTGCTCAAAATTATCAATATTATGAGGGACTTCAGTATTTAATCCACTATAGATATTACTATCATATGTCTTTAATAGATGACAAATTATACTTTATCCATGCTAAATCTTTGAAATATGTTCCTTATAACTACATGAGTCGCTTTTATTGATATCCAACTTATCGCGAATAATCAATCCTTTTGCTTACTTTAAAGAAAGAGAGAAATATATATGATAAAAAATATAAAATTTGTGTATTGAAAACCTCAATGTTTTATAAGACACATATGTGATGTTTAGAAAGGTCTATACTAATAGTTCAACCTTAGAGAAAGCGCTGAAATTTAAGAATAAAATTAAATAAGAAGTTAGTTATGTTTTTTTTATAAAGTTCATTTTTTAACTATGAAGACTGATTATTTAGATAAGTTCGCTGGTACTTTAATAGGAGTAAGCATTGGAGACACTTTAGGCCACCCTTTTGAAGGAATGATTAGAGAACGAATATACTCCCGCTTTAATGATTTTAAAGAATTTATCATAAACAAAAAGAAGTATTTTAGAACTTATACTGACGACACGCAATTAACACTACACACAGCAGAAGCGCTTATTCA
>JAHLWT010000195.1 GCA_019057775.1 Promethearchaeota archaeon | reverse complement strand
TACAACATAAAATTTGTTTTTTAACTTATATATTGGCAAATTAATCTGATTTTTCTTTTTCTTTTCTTCCTTCTGATTTTTATTAGATTTTTGGTATGGTTTAGCATTTCTTGGTAAAATTGGAGGTTTAATTTCATATTGATATCTTATTTTTTTATATAATTTATGTTTTTCATTGGGTTTTTTTAACTCTTCTTTTGGAATCTCAAAATCTTCATAATTTTCAATTGATTTCGATTTGTGGTTAATATTAATTGGAATAATACCATCCTCGACTATTTCTTTAATATCTATTTCCTCACTTAATGAATTCCAAACTCTAATTTCTTCTACTGCATTTTTCAGTTTATGCGAATTCTTTAGCATTAAAGGAAAATTTTTTATCCAATTATTTAAGATTTTTAAAAATGATTTTGCTTCTTCATCCTTCAATATCTTACCAGATTCAAAACTAGTATCGAAGCTGATATCCTCAATATTTGCAGTCATCATAATTCCCTTAACATCACCATTACCTTCAATTAAGATAACTTTTGCATGAATATCATCATGTCCATAGACAACTGCTCCCTCTTCGATTAAATCTGTTAAGGCAGGCATGTTTTTATTCCGCGGTCTCGTTAATACAACAACTTCTCTTCCTTTTTTTAACTCACTGAGAATTTTTTTATAAACCTTGTTATTTTTTGTTATCCCGTAGGTACAAATAATCATTTTTCCAAGATTTTTCGCAATTAGATCAATTAGCGCTTTTTCTAAAGAATGATGTTCTTTGGAATTAAAAATAATATTTTTTAAATCATAGTCTTTATTCAAACGTGTTCTTATTGGTAAAAATCCATCAATTTTCGATTCTTCAGTACTTTCAATCCAGAAACCATAACAAAACTGATTAAAAAATCCAATTATCTCATCATTAGATAATTTTATGCAAATTTCTGGATTAACTCTGAATATATCATTAATTTTACGTCCTTTAATTCCCTTTGTATCAAAATTAGATGTTAATAAATATCCTTTGCGATGTTCGGAATTTAATGGATCTATTAATAAAAATTTAGTATGAAAATTTTCAGACGTCCTAATTTTTATTTTACCTTGTAATTCCTTAAATAATTTGTCCATTTCAATATACATTCTTATATTAAAATCATCATCCTCATCAGGTTGATTTTTCAAGAATTTATTAGAAGCTGTTAGCATATATACTCTTACTCCTCTTTTACTAACATTTAATAAACCCTCTTTAATTTCTGGTTCACTAAAAATATAAGAAGTTATACAGATCATTTCTTTTGCATTATCTATTGAAGCCTTTAATTCATTTAGTAATTTTTCATCATTTCCACTAACCCAAATATTCTTACTAATTTGAGTGTCCTCAAAATAATTATTTTCTTTATAGGCTTGCTTTAAATCTTTGCTAATCCAGCATGGGGGAAGGATCTCATCTTCAAAACTTATTACTTTCTCTTTCTTGATTATTTCAAACATTTTTTAACCCTCGTTTACAATTTTTGGTTCTAACTCTAATGGACTTTTCAAATACCAAAATTTTTCCATAAACTCGATATCTTCCCCTCTACTCCCTTTCGTAAATCTTTTAGCCATCTCTTCTTGAGTTGGTAAAGATATCTCATATTTTTCAAAAGCTTTCATCTTTATGATTTCGGAACATAACTCTGAATAATCTTCAGTACCCAAATAATTATTAATTTTTTGTTCTAAATTCCATATAGCCCATTTATTCGCTTCCTCATTGTTTATTGGGATAATGGGAATGTTATTAACCGTAAGGTCATTAAATATTCCTAAATTGAGAATTTCAGGATTTTTAAACGCTTTGGTGATTTTAAAGGATGCTCTTGAATTATCATTCAGTTCATCTAATTTACACATATAGGCATTACTTTCTTTATTCCATCTATCAGATTCCTTTCCTAAAAGTGAGAGCCAAATATCTTCATAAGAATATTTTGGAAGCTCAGTAAGTCCTTTTTCTAAATCTCCGGTAATTAATAATTTATGTTCTTCAATTTTATCTAAAGGCGAAACAATGTAGTATATCGTAATATTAAGATCGTTTTCCATTTCTTGCACTAAATCCCGAAATTCATAAATTTTGATAACTTCATTTTTCCTATTGAAAAGAGTTATTCTTTCATTCTCAAGATTCTTAATCCACTCTGGAACATTTATCAATTCCTTAATTTTGTTTCCTTTTTTCCTAGAAAACAAGTTAATATCTTCGACATTCAATAGAATCTGTTTTATTAAAGGATCTCTAGTTGTCCAAAAACTATATGCACCATTTTCTTTTAAAAACACTTTATTCTCTTCTATAGCGGTTTTTCCTTCTTCTGTAAGTCGACCATCCTCAGTTAATAATCCATATAAATAACACCTATGAATTAATCTCTCACCAAGACTTTCAGGTCTATCTTCGAAAAATTTATTAATTATATCTTTTGCTTCAACCTTATCTCCATTTTCTTCGGCGAGTTTTAATATAGAGATATAACTTTCTTTTTTTTGCTGTTTTCCTATATCTAGAATCCCTCTAAATTTATCAATTTCAATTTTTCTTTTTAAATTAATTGAATCCAGTTTTTTATTCAACTCCTTTTATCTTTTGGATAACTTATATTTCCTTTACAGTATTGGGCTAAATTTTTTAGCAGTTCAGAATTTACTCGTTTTTCATAAAAATAATATCTACCAAAAATCACTAATTGATACTTTGCTCTTGTTATTGCGACATTTAATCGATTAACACTATTTAAGAATCCTGTCTGGTATGTTTGTACAAATGAAAGAAATACTACATCTGCTTCATGTCCTTGAAATCGGTCAACCACACATAATTCTATAGAAATGTTTTTATTTGGATACCTGAAATATCTCCTTTTTCGAGTATTGAAAAGTTTTTGTAATTCTTTTCTTATTAGTCTTTCTTGTGCGGAATAGAAGGTTAAAACTGCTATCTCCCAAATCTTCCCATTTTTCTTCTTATTATTTTCCGCCCATTGTATAAAATGCTGTAATTCATTCAATATATTTTGAACTTCAGAAATATTTGAATTTCCATCATCATCCTTATCACCAAAAGTATTCACCCAGAATATTCTACCCGAATACCTTGGATAACCCCAATCTCTATTAGTTTTTTTACTATTCTTTAATGCAGTTCCTTCATATACATATTTACTGGGGAAATTCGCAATGTCCTCATGCATTCGATATTGATATTCTAATAATATGTGTCGTTGCTTTAGTACATCCTCATCGAAACCATCTGATAATATATAACTATATTTTTGATTCTTGGCTTTTTTAACACCTTTTTGAAGTGATTCGATTATCGAAGGAAATCCTATTCGCTTCACCAAATCAACTTTATTTAGAACAAAATCTTTTAAAGAATCAGTTTGGTTATTATTATCTTTTGAAATTGAAAAATGAGGATATAAGCCCTCTACTTGATTTATATAATATTGGTAATTATCTTCGGTGCCTCTTGTTTCATAAGCGCGAATTAATCTCCAAGCTAATTCATACGCCCATTTTCCATTTTCTTTATTGTCTAATTTAGGGTGGAAACTTTTAATCCAATATTCTCTTCTTCTTAAAAATCTATTTAATTTACATTCTCCTCTAATTAAATGAATATTAGATGGCAAATCCTCTTCAATCTGTTCAAGATTGTCATGAGAACCTATAATCACTTGAGCAGCTAGGAGTTCTAGTTTATTTAACGCTTTATCCTCTATTTTAATACAATTTAAATTTAATAATCGTGCTTGTTGTTCATAATAATCTCTTAATTCTTGATCTTCTTCAATAATTAATTGATTTTTCCATTGTTTAACTCTATTTTTGAATTTTTGAGAGAAAAAATAACTTTCAAAAATATTTATGCAAATTTTTTCAAATTCTAGATTAAGAACTCCGTTTAGATTACCTTCTATTTCTTCAGGATCGATATATGGTGAGAGTTGTCTATAGTCTCCAACAATAATCCACTTTTTAGCAAATAAAGCGGGGACTAAAAATTCTTGGAAGGTTGTCTTACTAGCTTCATCTAATATTAAATAATCATAAGTAGTTTTTTGAATAGTTGAACGATAATTAATCTCGGGGTGTTTTAATATTCCGATTGTAGTGCCACAAATAAGATTCGCAGCCTCTAAAAAAAAATCGGATATAATTTTAGTTTTTCCCGCTTCTATACATTCTAATAGATAATCTTGGCTTGGAGTTAATTGTCCTTTTTTCTTTTTCCTTAATAATCTTTTTTTAATTTTTCTACTCTCAGAATATTCAATCTGATCCAGTTGACAATCTCTAACTTTTTCAGAAACATTATCTTTACCAATTCTTATAGCAATTACAGAGGGATGATCTTTAATGTTTTCAAGGACATTATCAACTGCTACATGGGTAGACGCGCATAATAACACCCTTTCATTCCGCTCAATTGCTTGAAGAATTAACTCGCAGATAGAAAAAGTTTTGCCTGAACCTGGAGGGCCTTCTAATATCGCAAAATCAGGCGTAGAAAGCCCAAGTTTAACAAATTTCCTTTGTTTTTCAATTCCTTCTCTATCATCTTCAGTTAATAAAAACCACTTATTCACATCAGTTAATTGAATCTCTGGCCATTTCGCAAAATATTTATTCATAATAAGTTTTAAGAGTGGAACATTTATCTTCGAAGGCCTTTTCTGTAATTGAAACATCGCATCAAATTGACATCGTAAAGTCACTGCCCTGTATTTTAAGAAAATCTTTTCAGAATTCTTTGGTTTTTTTTCTAATAGTAAAGCATTATAATTTGATTCTTTATCAAGTACTCTAATGCGATTTACATCTTGCAAATCTTTATTATCATAAACTTCCCTCACTCTGAAAAAATTTTGAATTAATTTATAACCTTGTTCCGTTCTTTTTTTCTCATAAATCCTTATCCATATTTGCTTATCCTCTGCAAATTTTTCATTTTGCTCTTGTATTTTATACTGTAATTTTGTTTGTAATTCCGTATCCTCTTCAATTAAGTTCTCTAATGTTATTTCATCCATTTCATCATAGGGTTCTTCTCGTCTTAATTCTATTAGAAACTTTCTTCTAATAATTTGCTCTATATCCTCATCTTTAAGGGATCTCCAATTGATTGAATATTCACGACCTTCTTCATTATTTATTGCTAACCATAAGAAATCCTTAAAATCTCTGAATCGATAATAAGCATTATTTTGTTCATAATTATAATTTCGGATTCCCAAATTTGCATAAAAAAGATCACTCAAAGATTTAAACCCTCCACTATCTTTATATTATTTAGGATTGTTAAATCTTTATCGATTCTTTCAATTATCGGATTTGAAGTAAAAAATTTAAGATTTTCTCGTTCCCAATCATTTAATTTTTTCCCGCGCCATATCCCATATAAATCAATGGTAAAATTATTTGAGAATTCTAATTTAATAGCCCCGAATGTAATTGATAGTGTGTAAAGAAAACGATTGAAGTCCTCCCAACTACATTTATACTTCTTTTTTAATTTCCATTGCGGTATTTTTTCTAAATGCTTTGCGATTAGGTTTCTATTTCCTCGAGCACGTGCTATAAAGTCAGAATCTTGACTAAAGAGATATAATTTGAGATTTTGCTGACGAATTTCATTGATTAATCCCTGAATTATTCGACTATCCATATCTCTTCTAGAAATACTTTTTTCTTCCTCAACGATTTTAGAATATACATTCTCATCGCATTTTAAAAAATCCATATGTCCTAAGTGCTTAATTCTCGCTTCAAATTTATTTTGGTTAAAGAATTCTTCAATCATCTTTGGATGTGCGCTGTTATCCTTCAATTCTTCAATGTCATTAACCTTATATTTATCCTCATATGTGATTAATTCGTTCTTTACTCCTTCTGATAATAGAAAGTAGATGGGATATTTAGGTTTTCTATATCTCTGCTCTAAAAGCCTGGAGAGTTGGGTGAAAAATTGATCGTAATAAAGACAAGTGTCAAAACTAATGGCGATTGGAGTATCACCTTCTAAAATATTAACTTTTTCTAATCCTATAATTAATTCTTCAAATTCTTTTTGATAAGTTTCGAAATAAAAACCAGACTTGGTAAAAATTTCGAAAAACCTTGACTTACTTGGATACTCCTCTCTTAGTTCATTGGGAATGTTATTATAAGCATCTCTGATATCATTTAGGGTAATACCTAATTCAATTTCAATACTGTCTGAAATATGAATATTTACTAAATTTAGTCCATAAAGACAATCAACAATGGTGAAGTCTGTGTTTGAATCCAAATATAGTTCATTTAGCAACATCGTTAGTTCATTTGAACTAAGTATTAAGTTTGGAACACCCATATTTCGCTTTTTATAATTAGACATTAACTTATTTAACCCCCTGAAAGTTTATTGTTATTTTCTGCTTCAGTTCCATAAGGATATTCTTACCCTTATCAGCTAAATTATATAATTTGAACTTTTGATTGTTATTTATGACTGATTTCTGATCAACTAAATTTCTCGTTATCAGTCCTTTTAATATCTTATCTAATTCGTGCCCACGTATAATTATTTGATTTGCAAAAGTATATTTTCTTATCTTTGTTTTAGTATTGAATCCACTGTCAATTGATAAGAGAATTAAATATTCTTTTTTTGCCTCCTCATCCTTAAAATAATAATCATTACCTTCCTTATCTCCTTGAGTAGAAATTTCATGTAATTTGCTAATATCAGTAGAAAAAATCTCTGTGGATTCTAAAATATCTATTAATTCGTTTTTAATAATTGGCGCTAACGGATAAGGTACATCTTGATATTTACTCTCCTCTAAATGAAGGTAAAAAACTTGAATTGGGGTATCCTTAAGATTATAACCATAGTACACATTAATAGCTGACATATACTTCCTACCAGGAGTCATATCAAGGATTATTTTATCAAGTTTTAGATTCTTTTCTCTTTCAATAATTTTATTTAGCCTGTCAGCATAAATTTCAATGCTATCATTCTCTATCTCCTCAATGATTATAGAATCTTCATTTAATTTCTTTCCATTATAAGCCTTTAAGATTTCAGAGATATACCGTTGGCAAATATCTAAGTTACATTTGATTTTTTCAAAAGGTGTATAGATTAATATTATCTTATTAGGGCATTCATCATTTTCTTTACAATATGCCCAAATTGGATTGATTACTGCGAAAGGGCTCCAACCTACCGTAGTTATCCAGATAATCAACTTAATTTTCCTCCTCAGTTTTATTTAATTCTGGTATATTAATATTCACTACCATATTTCCTAAATCCGTTAAATGCCTATCTCTACCATTAAGGATTATATAACCATGCTTTTCTAGTCGCTTTAGTCTCATTGAAATGGTGGGTTGTTTTACTCCAAGATATTCTTCCAATTCGGTTAATGGCTTTCTCTTCGATAATTTGGACATCAATTTGATATCGATTCTGTCTGGTAAATCGTTTGGGAGCAAATTAAATGGTTCATAAGTTTTGTCTTCTGGAATTACTACACACTTAATATTAATA
>JAHLWT010000194.1 GCA_019057775.1 Promethearchaeota archaeon | reverse complement strand
CACAAAAAATAAACAAAAAAATAGTGCAATTCCTAAAACAAATAATTTCTTCATATTTACCTTTATCGCATTAGAATTTATCAAATATTTCTTATTGCTGGCTTTAAATATGGTCGGGGCGAGAGGATTCGAACCTCCGCCCTCTTGGTCCCGAACCAAGCGCGCTTACCAAACTGCGCTACGCCCCGTAACATATACCCATAATATATATATCATTTAATTATATCATAGCAAATAAACAAAACTACTAATCTACTTAATTTAATTGGGCCATTAATTAAATTATCAATGAAAAAAATAAACTATTTTAGAAACAACATATAATATAATAATATCTCCTGTTGTACAGCATTTAATAATATTCCTTTTTGGAATATTACATAATGGAATATATCATGTAGGTATAAAATAAATACATTTTTAAAAATATGAGTAAAATAATATATTCAAAAGAACACAAAAAAATAATCAATCGGTTAAAAAAAGCTCGCTTAGGTGCTGGTCTTAATCAAAAAGAAGTTGCCAAGCTACTTGGTAAAACACAATCTTATATCTCAAAAATTGAATCCGGACAGTGCAGAATTGATATTATTCAGATAAAAGAATTTGCTAAAATCTATAAAAAGGAAATAATTTTTTTTATTAAATAATATGTCTAAAATTCAAGAATTATTAAAAAATAAAACTGATAAAATAGACTATGGTGAAGTTATTAAAAACTATCCATGGATTATGGAAGGAGATCATAATTGTATTCTTAGTCCTGATAGCGATGGATTATTGTGTGGTTTGTTCATGTCAACCCATTTGAATTGGAATATAAAAGGTTTTTATGATGGGAAAATAATGATTCTAGATAAGAATATTTCAGCAAAAGATTGTATATTTTTAGATATAGAAGTTTTTAGAAAGAAAATAAGAAGTGTTGGTCACCATATGGTTTTATATAATAAAAGATATAAACCACCGAACTGGAATAATTTTGATAATTGCATTCAACCTAATATTTTAAGAAATTATGATGGATATACAGATTTCCGCTTAAAATACCCTCTAGCAACTATACATTTTCTTATTGGTATACTTGGATCAAGAATAAAACTTCGCATACCAGAAACTGCAATTTGCCCTTTATTTTTTACTGATGGAACATTTAATGTGCTTTTTAAATATCCAGAGAATGTTTTAAATTGGTTAAATTTTTTACGTGCAAACGAAGATGGTAATCCTCTTAAGTATATATTTGAAAATAAAAAATATACTATTTTTTCACTTATGCTTGCAATGGATGATTTTTTTCGACAAAGAGATGAAATTAGTATTTCAAAAGAGAGAGGAGATAGAATTAAAATATCTGAAAAAGATGGGACTCCCTATAATATTATCAATAATGGAAATGTTTACGAAATAGAACAGGAAGCTAAAAACAGAATAGTAAAATTTATAAATTTATTAGCAAATTTAACTTGTTGGCCGTATATTAAACAAAATTGGACATGGAACAATTTAAAATTATATCAATTCAGTAAAAATGATTTTGTAAACTGTGGGAAACGAATAAATAATAAAAACATTGAAGAATTTTATTTACAAAATCCATTATCTTGGGCTATGACCAGTGGTATAAATATTGAATATACTTTAGAAATACCAGATAAATTATGCTAAATATTAAATAAGGTACCTGAAATTTTTTTTAATCGTTCCTCGGCAATTTCACAATATTCTTTAGAAATATCAAATCCAATATAATTTCTATTTAATTCTTTTGCTGCAACAGCAGTTGAGCCACTTCCTAAAAAAGGATCAAGGACAACTCCATCAGGGGGGCAAAAACATTGTATAAAATCAAAAGGTATTTTATCTGGAAAAACCGCAGGATGTTTTCTTTTAAGGGGATTTTTGTCCCCAGCATTTAAATATTCCCATATAGTCCCTCTACATTTGGTGAGATTTATTTCCCGTTTGACCGTTTTTGTAGTGGTACCGTCAGTTCTTCTGTTTCCGCTTCCAGTCATAACTCTCCCCCCGTGTTTTGAAGGTATTTTCAAAGGTTCTTTGTTAAAATATTGGGGTTTCTTGCCTTTTAAAAAAATAGGCATATATTCATGATCAACTCTAAATCTATATTTCCACCATGCTCCTTCTGTGCCATATTTTCTATAAATCACTGTTTCGAATAGCTTAAATCCGGTATTATCAACCCAATCAATTATAGTTCTAAAAGATGTAAGTGATTTTGCAAAATCTTTTGTTTGATCTTGAATTACCATTGCGGCAATTCCGCCATCTTTTAGAACGCGATAAATTTCTACTCCGGCTAAATGTAAATTAAAATTAAAGCCATTATACTTTCTAATTTTATCATATGGAGGAGAAGTTACTACTAAATCAATTGAATTATTTGGTAATTTTTTCATTCCTTCGATACAATCTATGCATTGTACCGTATTAAGTAATTTACCTAACGATTTTTTATTAGAGTTTAGCAATTTTTGTAAACCTTCTTTTTGTTTAATTATTTTTATAGATTGTATTAATTTTACAACAATAAATGAAATTTATATTAATTAAAGTATAGCAATATTAGTTTTCTCTGTAAAATATATTATTTATAGAGTCACCATATATTTGACAAAAATTTTTAATGGAAAACATGAGGGACAAACACCTATTTACCTAAATTAATCCACTCTTTTATTACCTCTCTCCTCTTTTCTTCCAGGACAGCCTCGAGCAATTTTGAAGTCGTTCCTTTAGCTTTTTACTTTTCCGACCAGCTAAATCCTTCTTTTTCTAATTTCTTCTTGGCTTGATATATTTCCCGATGATTACCTTCTTTGATAGCATTAATGCTTTTTGTATCAACGGGGATATATTTAAAATTTATACCTTTAAAAATTCATTTTTATTGCCTCTTTATTAATTAATAGCTCGCTAGAATACCCCAAAGCACCCCCTATTTTTAATCTTACGGCGTTCCAGAATTGTTTATATCCCTTTTTGTGCTTGCCCTCGTTTTTACCTATTCCCGGGATATAAGGCCAAAGCTATGCTATATAAGGTTTTTCTACTAATTAGCTAAAATAAAAACACTCTATTTTAATCTTAAAGCCCCTGCTTTTTTAAATAATTTTAGTTTCGTTTTTTCGATATCCGTTATTAATTGTTTTTCCATTAAATCCCCCTATTTTAATTTATATCCTTCCGTCTTTTTTCTTTTCGTAATCCTCAATTACCTGAGCTTTTATTGCATTGTAAATATGATTGGTAACTCTACAAACAATGTAGGTAACAACCAAAAAGATTGCATATCTTTTAAAGTCCTGTCCTAAAATTCCCGAAATTAAAACACCCATTACTATGAGTAAGAAATAATTACTTTTAAGAAATTTAATCATTTTGTTTTTTTGCCCCTTTTCAGTAAAAATAGACTTCGAATTTTTGATTTAAAGGCCTATACTTTTTGAAATTTATTTTAATAGAGATTATAAATGGCTGCCCCTTTCCTCTCTTTTAATTACCAGGACAACTTAAAAAAATTTTATAGTCTGATATAGTTTTAATCTTATTTTCCACCCTTGATCCACTCTTTTATTATTTCTCTTCTCTTTTCTTCCAGAACAACCTCAAGTAATTTTGAAGTTTCCCCTTTAATTCTTGCCTTATGGAGTTTTTCTTTCCAAAACTCCGGTAGTCTGTTTTCTGTTTCTATTTTTATCTCTTCCTGTTGTGAAGGTCCAAGTGAGTTATAAATTTGTTCTATTCTTTTAATCTCTTCCTGCCTCTTTTTGTTTTCCTCTTCTTGCATCTTTATTTTAATATATTCTATTTTTTCCTCTTCTTCCTTCCGCTGTTCCTCTCTTTTCCCCTTTAAATATCCTTCCGGGAATTGCCAATTTTCTCTTATTGCCTTCACTAAATAAGCCGCTTTATCATCAGCATTAGAATAATTAATTGCCTCAATCCATTTTTCTATCAACTCTTGATCGTTGTTTATTATTAAGTTCTCAGCGGTTCCTTCAGAAACATTTAATTCTAATAACTTATTAACTAAATTAACCTGCTCTTTAGAAAATATTTTTACTTCCTCTTTTGGTCCTGATAGGTATCCTTCTGTCCGATTATTAATACTCTTTATTTTTGCCCTTTTCATTTCTTCTTTGGCTTTCTCCCCTGGCCAATAATATATAAGCCAGTCCTCATTTCCGTTTTCACTCCAGTCAAATTTTGAAATAAAACCAGTATCTCTAAGTTCATTATTACCCGGGTTTAATTGTTGTTTAGCTAAAGAGATGTACTCGTGGGGGGTTACTGGAAGAAGCTGGCATAATTTAGAATACCTATAACAAATAAATTTTTCTCTCTTATTTCTTAAACCAAAAAACTTTACTCCTAAAATTTCATAAAGCCTCGAGGCTATTTTGCTTTTGAGGCTTTGCAGGTAATTATAATCAACCGGTTTTATGTAAAAAGAATTTAGGTTTTGGAGATACCAGATTCCTAAAAATAAATAGTTATCATCGGCTATTTCATTTTCGGGTAATTCTTTACCCTTAAAGACTATCCTATCATATAAACTAAAATTATCGTCAACCCATTGCTTACCTTCCTTTGAATAAAAGGTACCTACTGATTTTATGGTAGTCGCTCTTATCCTTTCTAAAGCTTTTTTTATCATACGATAATTTTCTCCTGCGGATTCACTGATTCCCATTCTCTTACAAATATTATATAAAGATCCTAAAGGAATCGGGTTTTTTATTTCCCCTTCTTTCTTTAATATTTCCGATAAAATTTCCGAAATAGTCTGCTGTACTTTTCTATCAAAGGGTCCTGGATAACCATATTCAGAATTAGAAGAAACTTTCCATAAAAGAGTAATTTTTTGATTCCCTTTTTTAATTATTTCCCGATAAACGGTTGTGGTTTTATTTTTGAGGCCTTTTGTGGAAAGAGAAAAAAACGGAAATACTAATAAATTTACTTCGGAATTTATTATTTTTGGTAAGTCAATTTTGTTATTGTTTTTTATGGTGATCTCTTCTGATTTTTCCATTTCTTCCCTCTTTAATTATTTTAAATAACAACAACATTTCTCTGTTGTTGTTATTGTATATATTGTAATATATTAGTGTTTCGGTAAACGCTTATAAAACAAAGAGAACAAACATTTTTCTTAATTCCAACTACGGTATTTCTTAATTCCAACTACGGTATTTCTTAATTCCAACTACGGTATTTCTTAATTCCAACTACGGTATTTCTTAATTAAAGTATTACTCCAAATATAAAATAAAACATTTTTTCTAATATATCTAATTCATTGAATAGTTTATCCATCTCTTTGCCATTTGGCAATTTCATCAGATATGCATTTCATTTCATTAGCAGATTCTCTAAGTAATTTTTCAATCTCTTTGCCGTTTGGTACGCGCCCGTGAGGGTCTATTTCTTTTGCACGTTCAAGAAATTTCAAACCGTCTTCAGATTCCTCAGATAGAAGCATAACCCCTTTTATACGCAAGGTCAACGCTATAGCCTCTACTCTTTCTTTATTTTTAAGTACGTTGTTTAATTCTTTGCTCAGGAACTCCATGTTAGCTTGCTTAAAAGATAAAGCTGTCCCTTCCTGGCTAGACATAAACAATTCATTGGTTAAAGAGGCAGTCATTGCAACAATATTTTTTCGAGAAAGGTTCGGAAATCTATGCGTAAATTCCTTTAGCAACGTGCGGTAAATTTCTAATATACCGCAATTAATGAGCTGAGATAATCTATTGCCAAAGTTATTTGTATTTAAAAACCCGTTAATGGGTTTTTCTTTTCTTATTTTAAATAGTGGTTTATGGCACTCACTACAAAATCTGGTTTCCTCATCTTCAAGGCCAGTAAAATAATTTTCAGCACCGCACGCCGGGCATTTTATTTTCATATTAATATCCTCCCCATTATTAATTGTTTACATGAAGCAAAATATTAATCACCATCCAAAGCACAAGCAAACTATTTAACCGGTAACGGATAATCCCCACTCAGATAATTTTTAAAATTTTCTTCCGTGATATACCATTTCCCAGTAATTTTTTGCCCTTTGATTTTTCCTTCTCTAAAATAAGCCCTTATAGTAGGTTTGGTACTTTTTAACATCTCTGCAACTTCATCCACACTAAATAATTTTAATCCGCTAACTTCTAAAGGCATTTTCTCTCCTCCTATCTATTAAAATATAAGAAAGCATTAAAACGCTTTGACGCTTAAACGCTAAAGCTCTTTAACGTAAAAACTATTTGACGCTTAAACATTTTGACTCTTTAACGTCAAAACGCTAAAACGTCAAATATTTTCATTAATTAGTTTTTCAATAACTTCACTCAATTGCATATCGTTTCCGGCAGCATAAATCCTTAATTTCTTTGATTGGCTGGAAGACAAATAAATAGTATGCTTTCTTTTTGTTTCCATTTTTTTAACTTTTTCCCGCTTTAACATTTTAGAGCCTTGACTCTTAAGAGTTTTAGCTTTTAAACGCTTTGACGTCAAAACGCTTTGACGCTTAAACGCTTTAGGTTTTTGTTTTTTTAACTCTTTAGAATCTTTTTTTTCTTCCCTGGTATCCTGAATCCAATTCAAAGAAGATTCTTTAAAAGGATCACTACCTAACCGTTCTTTTTTTGCCATATTGCAAACCAGCCTTTTAGTTTATTTTTTTTGATTCTTATATATTTCTTCATGTATATTAAATTTTTCGAAGGTTTTCCAATTTAAAAGAAATCGTTTTGACAGAATTCGAGTGATAAAAGCATCAAAGTACGCAGCTAAAAGGAGACCCGAAAAAATAGCAATACTCCAGGTGTAAAAGTTAAAGCCAAAAAACGTATTTAAAAATATAATAAATAAAGCAATTAACATAAACGCAAGAAGTACTGGAGTGATACTTCTAATTAGGACAATGTATCTATTGTGCGAAATTACATTGTAGAAGTTGGTAAAATTAATTTGAGAAGGCCTTTTATCACCCTTAATATGACAATTTACGACTATATTTTTTGAAGATGTTCCAGTATGAACTATTTTTAATATTACACCTTCGTTTTCTTCTAAATAATTAAAATTCACTTTAAAAAGATTATTCTCTGTGTTATTTATTTTAAATCCATTTAATTTATTACTAAAATAGACTATTTCCATTTCCAATATTTTGCTTTTGTCAACAGTGTAAACCGAGAGGGAGGCATCTTTTAAAAAATCTGATGGGTAAATAGTATTCTTGCCGTTATTCCATATAGCCAGGAAAGCAATAGTAACAACATTTATCGTTTTTCCATTGTATTTTAAAGATAATTTATCAATGTTGGGGAATTTACTTATGATACTGTGATTCCTCGTTGAATAGCATAATCTTTTTTTAGGAAGGCGCATATTATAATATGAGTATATAGAAAATGATAAAGCAAAAATCCCCAAAATGAAGCCACCTATCGTCAATAAAAAATTACTATCGTATAGAAGTTTATCCACCTTTTTTCTCCTAAATGCTCATGGAGTTCTTTCCAATAATTTCCCCACAAAGGCTTAAATAATCTTTAGCTCCATAACTATTAGATTTATATTCAAAAATAGTTTTACCA
>JAHLWT010000193.1 GCA_019057775.1 Promethearchaeota archaeon | reverse complement strand
TGGGATGTAACTAAAAACAAAAAGACCTGGCGGCTATGCCGCCTTAGTTCTTTTTGTTTTGTCTCGCTTTCGACGCTTTCCAAAAGGAAAATACCAACTCCTCCGGAGAAGGTCTTTTTGTTTTTGTCGGGATGGCGAGATTCGAACTCGCGACCCCACGCCCCCCAGACTGTATCACCACATATCTATAAAATTAGATATAATTGAATAACAATGAATTAATGTCTTTATAAGTCTATATAAATCCATATAAATGTATTAAAATGGTACATTTGTGTGCAAATTGTGTGACCATTTTTTCTCATATAATCCCAATAAAATCAATACATGTTATAAAAAGTGTGTGCAAATTTTTGTAAATTTACAAAAATTTAACAATTTCAATAATATGACTGCTATTGCTAAAATTGTCCTGGATCAGCGAAGACCAAGGAAAAACAATACTTTCCCACTTTATTTACGGATCTGGTTTAAGAGAAGTAATGCATCCATCTCTTTAGGGTATACTATTTCACCTGACGACTGGGATGAGGCGAATCAAAAGGTAAATAAATCCTGCACACTGGTGTCAAATCTAACACGTTTAAATAACTACATCAACAAACAAAAGACCAATGCCTATGATGTAATAACCCAGTTGCAGGATGCGGATGAATTAGAAAATCTTTCCCTGAAAGAGTTGAAGGAAAGGATTATGAACAAGAATAAATCAATTTCATTTTATGAATATACTGAAGATATTATCAAAGATCTGAGAGCAGTAAAAAAATATGGTAACGCTAATGCATATACAAACTGCCTGAATGCAGTCAGGCGTTTTCAGAGTGATGTTGAGATTGACTTTAACCAAATAAACTATAAATTTCTAACTCGTTTTGAAACATACTTTCTGGCCAAAGGAAATACTGTTAACGGACTATCATTTGTAATGAGGACCCTCAGGGCAATTTATAACCGGGCTATTAAGGAAGGATATGCCAAACAGGAGAATTATCCATTTAAGAATTATAAAATTAAAAGCGAACCAACCCGGAAACGTGCCATAAGGATTGAAGACATACATAGGATCCGTGATCTACCATTGACGAAGGGCTCAGATCTGTGCAATGCCAAAAACTATTATATGGTAAGCTTCTACTTAATGGGTATCTCGTTTCTTGATCTGGCTTTATTAAAAGTAGAAAACATAAAAGATGGGAGAATTGATTACCGCCGGCATAAAACCGGAAGACTATATAGCATTAAAATAAGTGATAAATTGCAGAAACTATTGGATGAATATATCTCCGGCAAGTCGAAGCAAGATTATATTTTCCCAATAATAAAACGCCCGGAGCATCCGGAACTTGAGTATAAAGATACAAGGAATCAGATAAAAAAGTATAATAAGAATCTGAAAGAAATTGCAAGATTATGTGAAATTGAAATGAATCTGACTAGCTATTCATGCCGGCATAGCTGGGCCACAATTGCCAAACGGAAAGGAGTTCCAACAGCTATAATTAGTGAGGGATTGGGCCATACTAATGAGCAGACTACCCAGATATATCTTGATAGTTTTGATAAGGAGGTGATGGATGAATATAATGAGGCCATAATCAGCTAAAGCTTGTCTTTATATTGGGTTCACGAGCAAAAATTAATTTTAGAATTCATCTTTTGCATGATCGTCCAGGTATTTCAAAATGCTTTGTCTATCATATCTGATAATTTTACGTGAAGGCTGCGAATACCTGATCTTCCCTGTGCTGCGTAATTTCCACATCTCCGATTTGGAGCGGACGCCAAGTAACTGCATTGCCTCACCTTCATCAATCCATTTTTTCTCCTCCTTTTGAGAATCTTGCAACCTCTTAACAACCTCATGAATATGCTTCCAATAAGATTTTTCTTCGAAAATAATTACTTCCATTTTGTTAACTTATATATGTATCACCGGATGACTTCTTGAACAATCTTTGAAGAAAGGATTCAATATCCTCTCGAAAAAGATAACCAATGAAACCACCAACACACATCCAGATGAAAATGTTTCCTATCTTATTTGAGTTATTGGTTCTGTTTTGCAAATGGATTCCTGGATTATTTAATCCATTGCCTCCGAAAAATTCTTCCTTCGATAAATTTTCTATTATTGTTTCCATATGTTGTAATTATTTGGTGATTCTTCATCATATTTAACAAGTCCGAACTCATAATAAAACGGCACTTTAATCTTAAGATTTGTTTCTTTTTTAGTTTCAGTATGGTAACTGTATATAAATCCTTGGCTTTCAAGTTCGTCCAAGGTTACTTCAATTTTTCCTGCCTTATATTTTCCTTCCAAAATCCTTCGGTTATTTTTTAAATAAAAATCCGTCGTTTTTGTGGCATCACGTTTTATTTTTGCTTTCAGATTATTCTCTTTTATTTTACACTCTGGACTACAATATTTTTGATTCAGACGTTTTGCAATGAATTCTTTATTACAGAATCTATACTTACAGACTTTCTGATAGGGATCCCGTGTTTTATTCAATATCTTATTATTAAATTCGGAAGTTTCCATGACAGTCTATTTTTAAATTGACAATTAATTAATAGGTTTCAATTATTAGAACGTAAAACACGGTATGGGGGTTTCACTTAGGCAATGGGACTTTCTAAAAAACGTAATTGAAAAAGTTCCACTTTTTTAAATATTTAATATACAGCAGGATATGGGATTGCGTAATTTAATATTTCCAAATATACTCCTTTTAAAAAACCGGAAGTAGGAATGGAGAAACAAGAATGGATTGAAGAATTATTTACTGTCTGATTTAATATCTGAACGAAGTGCCTTATCGAAATTTTTTCTTAAGTAATCTTTATATTTCTTATTAATTGATAAGTCAGACAGAGTATCAGGCATAATACCCATTACAAATAACAAGAAACCACCAGTAGCACATAGTTTATTATGTGAGTAGTAAGGAAGATGTGTTTTTAAATACTTATATAAGATTGTACTGAACCGTTTTCTTAGGTATATATCTGGTTTATTTTTCATTAGAATCTGAGTTGTTTTCTCCTCATATTTCTTTTCCCTGTCAGAGATCTTCTGAAAAACACTGAGATTGTTATTTATTAGTTTAAAAATTTCAATAATAACTTCTTTACCTTCAATCTTATAATTTTTTATTTTAGAATCTTGGGTTGTTAAATCCTCAAATGTTTTAGCTTTATTATCTTTTTTTAATGGCTTTAAATTTTTTACCTTAATATTTATTGATTCAATATTCAGGAAATTATCATTAAAAAGGTCTTGACTCTCCAGTAAACCTTTAGCACCTTTATCAACCATTGGATCTGTTCTAAATTTCTTGTTATAGATGCGTGCATATAAATTATGAAAGCTTTGCATCTCAAGGAGAATGGCTGCGAGGATAAAATGGTCGATTTTATATTCAGGGAAATAGTATATTAAAAAATTATACCACATATCCACTCTTTGCCAATATGTTTCAGGAATCTTACCCCAGTGTTTTTCTAGAAATTTCATTTCTTCCAGAAGAATGTATTTTTCCACTTTTTCTTTTTCCTTTTTTGATAATCCTTTTTTCATTATTTGCAAATTTTAATTCCCTCCTAAAGATAATTAAAGACAATTTATGATTAAATTAAAAAAGAATTTATTCGGATTAATACCCTTAATTCAAAATAATTCGCATGAATCCGAATTAATCCAGATTAATACGGATTTATTCCCGAATTAATTCGAATAAATTCTTAAATTACTAAAATATAATGATTCTTGGATATATTTGAATACGTTCATCAAAGTTGTTGTTATGATAGTAGAGGAAGACAACGGGTCCTTTAGATTTACATTCTTTATTATAAGTGGATAATTTTTTCTTTAATTTGAAAAAAAAATGATAGATCATGAAGTAATTCCTAAACAATTTGACAAGATTGTTAAAATACGATGTCCATGTGTTGCCAGAATTGAATATTAAAACAAAATAAATATTCTTGTTGAAATGTACTTAATTTAAAGATCCTTTCAGAAAATATTAAAAATAAGGAGGTTTTAGTGTGTTTAAGATTGAGCTATTCGGAATCAGAAAATAACCTGGTTTTAGAATAATTTGTTAATTTAAAATCCTATATTTAATTAAATTAATTGGCATGTTTTAAATTGAAAAAAAATCTGAAAGGTCAAATGCATTAATTAGATTTATTAAATCTTTTTTAACTAAAATTATGGAGGGTATTATGAGCAATAACACTAATACACAAGACTTGAAAGGGAAAACTAAAATTGCATGTAAGAAGTTGAATAAAATTAATAAAGAAAAAGAATCGATTAGTGAGAAGTTAGAAAAAATTTCGAACAAACTAATAGAAATAATAAATGAGAAAAAAATAAAGGAAGATAGAAAACAGAAAATAGTAAAAAAAGATAGAACACAGGAAGAAGAAAAATTAAATATAGTTATTGACAGAAACCGAACTGAAGTTAAAGGAACTCCTGAAAGAATTTGGATCTTGGTTAATGGTGTTAATATATATATTGATTTTACTATAATTATTGAGGAAGGTAATATTGAGGATGATGTTTTTGGAACCATAGTCTATGGTACAAGTATTTTCAACGAGAAAGAAAAAGTTGAAGACAAACCCCTTTTAAAGTTTACATTTGGTTCAAATGGAATAATTTCTTCAGGAGATGAGTTTGAAAATAAATACTGGGATAATGATAAAGAAGGAATACAAAATATGTATTATCGTGCAATTGAATTTATTTTAAAAGATGTTTATTACTGGACAAATAAGTATATATTACCATAAATACCGATTGAACTCATGGAAAAAATAACTGTTCTGGGATTATTATTAAAATACAAAGAATGGGTGAAAAAAGGTGAAATTCAATTCTTGCGTAAGAACCAAAACTGGCAAAACAATATATTGAAAAATGTTGAAGAACTTATCGAGGATTTTAAAAAAGCTGCAGCAAAAGGAGGTGAATTAAGTGAAAATCTGGATTGGGCTGAAACACATAAGAAAGGAAGAATATTATGGAGAAAATTAGCCGGTTATGCACTAAATGATATTGACAAAGACTCAAAAGGAAATTCAGAACTTTTTGATTATTTAGAGGCATCTACCCGTTTTGAAGATTTATTATATGGCTTGGAAGATTATTACCGCGATCATACGCTTCATTCGATATGGGTATACCTGATTGGAGAATATATCTTGAGAGAACTTGCACCAAATATACATAAAGAACTTAATTGGTACTTGTATAATGATTTTGAAAAAGACAAGTCAACTTATCAACCAAACTTGCTTAAGGATGCGTTGCAAAAAGAAAAAAATATTAATCAACAAGTGAATGAGAAAAAAAATGCTATATGGTGTATTATTGCATTATGTCACGACCTAGGATACTCTTTAGCCAAATTAAATATGCTTAATGAAAGGGCAGAGGAGGTTCTTTCTTATTTTGACATTCCCAGAATCAAACGCATTGGATTTTCTTTAGATATTGAACATCAACCACTTATTTCACAATTTTTGGAATTAATGGCAATGGACGTAAGAATAGTTCCTAGTACAGATCAAAAAGAGGCTTTAATTAAATGTTATCGGGATGATTCCACATATTGGAGACTATGTCGGGCAACTGAAAAAAGACAACATGGTATTTTGAGTTCATATTTGATTTATAAAGTATTGGGAATTTTTGCTGATACATGGGTCCGGGGTCCTGCAGAAGAATGGGGACTTGAAGATAGTGAAGCAGAAGATAACATAATTAGAGGAGACATACTTTTTGCGATCGCCCAACATGAATTTGATTACGCACACTTAAATATGCTCAGCAGTCTTGCTGATATACTTGTTATTGCTGATGAATTAGAGGAATTCTCAAGATATGGACGTCAACGTCTGTCAAGAAAGTATTATGATACAATGGCAGACTCAAGCTTTAGTTTAAGCAAAAGCAATCCAAAACAGGGTGATGATATTGAAATAAATTTTGTTTATGAAGTAGCAAAAAACCGAAGTCTAGGAAAATTTTTTATTCTAAAAGCCATAAAACTTTGCAAAATGTACTCTCTTGATCAAGATCAAACTGAACATGGTAAATATTGTACAATAAAAAGAATTAGTTTGATAACCAAAAAGGAAGATAAACGGCTTGAGTTTCATTTAAGTAGAAATTCAGAAGAAACCAAAGGATATTTACCAAAAGCTAGCATAAATGGGGTATTATATAATGAAGTTTATCATAAGTTAAGGTGTCAGGATGATGAAATACTCATCCTTTATAAAAAAGGGGAAGAAATATCCATCGATAAATGGTTTACTAACTTTCAGGATAAATGGTGGAAGGATGACTTTAAATTATAAATAAAAAAATGTATGGTAAAGAATTAATACTTGATATACACAATTGTGATCCCGGAACGTTTACACGCGGTTCATTGAAAAATTATTTCAAAGAATTGTGTGATTTAATAGATATGAAACCTTGTGAATTGCATTTCTGGGATGATTTGGAAACACTTGATGAAGAAAAACAAACTTCTCCACATACAGTTGGAACTTCAGCAATTCAATTTATATTAACAAGCAATATTACAGTTCATACTTTGGATTTATTGAAAAATGTCTATATTAATATTTTTTCGTGTAAAGATTTCGATGCAAATTTAGCAATGGACTTTTCTTCAGAATGGTTTAAAGGTAAAATAATAAGTTATCACGTAATTGAAAGAAAATAAATAATGGAATTAAATGAAAGAGAAATAGTTGTTCAAAGAACTCACAGACAGTTTGATTTGATTAAATACATTTCAGCAAAACTCTTAAAAGAATTAAAGCCGGATGAAATACCTATTAGATTTGTTATAACGAGAACCCATAACAAAGATTTTTTTTGTGAAGTAGGTATATTATCTGGGAAAAATATTCATCCATTTTTATTACAAGAATCAATATTTAGATTCAATAAAAGAAAAATTGAAAATACAGAGCAATTTAATACAGTTTTGATAATACCTACAGGTATTGGTGCAGAGATTGGTGGTCATTCAGGTGATGGTAATACAATTGCAAGGTTAATATCCGCATCATGTGATAATCTAATTACACATCCAAATGTTGTTAATGCATCAGACATTAACGAAATGACTGAAAATACACTTTATGTAGAAGGAAGCATTATTACAAGGCTTTTGATGGGTGAGATTGGTTTACAAAAAGTAAGATCAAACAAAATATTAATGTTAATGGATAAACATGAAGATCAGCTATTCAATAATGAGATTATTAATTCTGTTTCTTCTGCAAGGATTACTCTTGGCATTAATTGTGAGGTTTTGAGACTTGATAACACCATTAAAAGTATTTCAAAATATTCTTCCTCAGGGAGAGCCGTAGGAAAAATAGAATATCTTGAAAGACTATTTAATATGATTATGCAATATAATGGTAATTATGATGCGATTGGATTATCAACTTTCATAGATGTACCAGATCACTTTCATAGGGAATATTTCAAAAATAAAGATATGATTAACCCCTGGGGTGGCATTGAAGCCATGATAACCCATAGTATTTCAATGGCTTTTAATATTCCATGTGCTCATTCGCCAATGATGGTCTCCAGAGAAATTATGGATTTAGAGGTTGGGGTTGTTGATCCAAGAAAAGCACCAGAAACAGCCTCAGTTACATACCTACATAGTGTTTTAAAAGGTTTACATAAAAGCCCGAAAATAGTAAATAAAGATAAAGGTATAAATGTGGAACATATATCTTGCTTAATCCAACCCTATGGTTGTCTTGGTTTACCGACATTAGCTGCATTAGAACAGGAAATACCTGTTATAGCAGTTAAAGAAAATAAAAACAGGATGGAAAATAGATTAGAGGAATTACCATTTGCAGAGGGAAAATTATTTATTGTAGAAAATTATTTGGAGGCAGTAGGGGTTATGAATGCTATTAAAATGGGAATAAGCATTGATACTGTAAGACGTCCAATTGAATACACTAAATTATTAAACCTAAATGGACAAGAACTAAATAGTTTTGAATATACTTACGATAAGGAAGTTCCGAAAGAAAAGAGCCAGAAATCCCGGAAACCTTCAAATTGAAAAATATTATTAAATACAAAAACTTATACAATGCAAAACTCCTCCCAATGCTACTATTACTGCATATTCCAAACTTAACTAAATCCCTTTTCCAGTTCAAAGAAGACCAATGATTCCGAATTAAAGTATACCACCCATTCCAGATTAAAGCAAGCTACTTGTTTGGTAGTGGGAAATGTTTAGTGGTCAGACCACTTTTTTATTGCTATCGGGAGAGCCCGGGATAAGGTACAGCAGCAGGAAAAGTGGTGCAACTACCAACCTAAATCAAGGTATATCAAATCCATGCACCGCAAAGCACAAACCACATTAAATGACACTTAAACTATATTGGAAAGCATTAATTACCAATTTTACACTTAACGATAACAATGTACCCCCTTCAAAATATTGATTGTTTTTTTAACATTCATTTTAGGAATTTTCCTAAATTTATAATTTTCCAATTCAATTGCGTTAAATAATAATTCATGACCGGAGATCAACTCAAACAATTAGAAAATAACCTGTGGCAGGCAGCTGATCAGCTAAGAGCAAATTCAAAACTGACGGCTACTGAATACAGCTTCCCTGTGCTTGGACTAATATTCCTGAGACATGCATACAGCCGTTTTATAGATGCCAAAAGCAAGATTGAGGAAAACCTTCCCTATCACCCTCAGCGTGGTTACAGGACGTTGACAAAAGATGATTTTCTGCAGGCAAAAGCCATTTTTCTGCCTGAAAAAGCCAGGTGGGAATACATTGCCTCTCTTCCGGAAGGGGGAGATATTGGAGAAAGCCTTGATAATGCCATGCGCTCTATCGAAGAGGATTATGAGGTATTGCAGGGTGTACTCCCAAAAAACTATACCATTTTCGAGAAAGACTTACTGCACAAACTGATCAGGATATTTAATACCGAGTTGCTGGACGATGTGGCAGGTGATGTGTTCGGACGTATTTACGAATACTTTCTCAACAAATTCGCAATGACCGGTGCACAGGAAGGAGGTGAGTTCTTTACCCCTCCCTCCCTTGTGAATACCATTGTGAACATTATCGAGCCTGACCACGGCATTGTGCTTGATCCGGCATGCGGATCGGCGGGTATGTTTGTTCAAACCGGACATTTCATCGAAGTTGAGGGTTTTAACCCTGCCAATAAGGTTACTTTCTATGGACAGGAAAAAGCCGATACTAACACTAGGCTGGCAAAGATGAACGTTACCGTGCACGGACTGGATGCTAACATTATTCAGGGAAATACCTTTTACGAAGACCAACACGACCTGGTGAGCAAAGCTGACTTTGTTATGGCCAATCCACCTTTCAATGTTGATGGGGTGGATAAAAGCAAGGATAGTGTGAAAAAGGATAATCGCCTGCCTTTTGGATTGCCAAAAAATGACAATGCTAACTACCTGTGGATACAGTATTTTTATGGCTACCTTAACCCCACCGGAAGAGCAGGTTTTGTGATGGCCAGCTCGGCTCCGGATGCCGGACATTCCGAAAAAGATATTCGCCAAAAGATCGTTGAAACTGGTGCTGTGGACGTAATGGTTTCAATTGGTACGAAGTTTTTCTACACCCGATCACTGCCCTGTACGCTTTGGTTTTTTGATAGGCAAAAGGAGCAGGACGAGGTGCGTAAAGATCAGACCTTAATGCTCGATCTCCGGGAGGTATATCGCAAGGTGTCGTCCCATCTCAACGACTTCACCCCCGAGCATTTAAAAAACATCGCTGCCATTGTGAAGCTATACAGAGGTGATAACCAATACCTGACTACTCTTGTGGCTAAATACATTGGGCATTATTATTCGCTTTGCTCACCGCTTGCCAATGAAATGCAAAACCTTGCTAAAGGGGTAGATGAACTCCTAGATACGCTCAGTACTTATGGCAGGAAAAGCAATGGCCTATCCGACGTAATTGACCAATACATTTTAAGGTATAAAGAAGAACATACTGCAAACTTTGATTCCTTGAAGCAGTTTGCCAGCCAGCTACTGACTGATGAAAAACGGTTTGATATTAAGGGAGCTTCTTACGAAATGCTGAAAAAAACCAACGAATACTTTGAAAGCAACCCTGATCAAAACAGGAAACTGAGAAAAGAAATCCGTCGGACATTAGAGAACAATTTTAAACATTTGCAAAACATGCTGACAGAATTGGTAAAGGAGTATGAACTGAACAAGAACGGGGAATGGCGAAAACTGGAGATAAACGACAGGGTAAAGGAACTTGAAGCCCTGAAAGACAAAATATCCGAACAATTTAAGCAGTTTGCTTACTATCGCGGCGAAGCCAGTTGGTTATTCACACGGTTTCCGGAGGGTATTTATGCTAATATGCCGGGATTGTGCAAGATAGTAACCCGGAATGAGATTGCTGATAACGATTATAGTCTGAGCCCAGGGCGCTATGTAGGTGTGGCACCGCAAGATGATGGAGACTTCGATTATGAAGAGCGGATGGCAGAGATCAAAATGGAATTGCATAGCCTAAATGATGAGGCGATTCAACTGGCTCAAACCATACAAGATAACCTAAATGAGTTGGGATTATGAGTTGGCCCAAATACAGATTGGATGAGTTATGTAGCCTTGTAACAGATGGGAAACATGGTGACTGCACTAACCAAGAAAATTCAGGGTATTATTTCATCAGCTGTAAGGATGTAAAGGATGGTAGAATTAACTATGATATGGCTAGGCAAATCACTAAAGATGATTTTGAAGATTCTCATAAACGTACAAAGTTCGAACCACTTGATATTGCTTTAACTAATAGTGGAACAATTGGAAGGATAGCAGTATCAAAGGATAATGACTATACTTATAGGACTACTTTTCAAAAAAGTGTTGCTATACTTAAACCAATTAACCAATTAGTTGATTCCTATTTCTTAGCTTATTCGCTTGAATCAGATATTGAACATCTAATAAGTCAATCTGGCGGCACAGCTCAAAAAAACCTATTATTAAAAGATTTAAGAAGGTATAAAGTTCCTATCCCCGCACTTTCCACCCAACGCAAGATAGCTTCAATCATATCTGCCTATAACGACCTGATCGAGAACAACCTAAAACGTATCAAACTATTGGAAGAAGCCGCCCAAAATATCTACAAAGAGTGGTTTGTTCATTTCCGGTTTCCGGGGTATAGAGCCGTAAAGTTTAATGAGGATGGGCTGCCGGAGGGGTGGGAGAAGAAAAGCATAGTAGAGTTTTGTAAAGTGAATGATAAGTCAATAAAGAAATCAGAAGCACCAGATTCTATTGGTTATTTTGATATTTCCTCAACTGGAACAGGATTTACTGATTCTCCTTTAATGTGCAAGTTTAATGAGGCCCCAAGTCGAGCACGAAGGATTGTAAGCCATGGAGATACAATATTTTCTACAGTTAGACCTAACAGAAAAACTTATGCTTTGATTCTTAATCCAATAGAGAATCTGATTGTTTCTACTGGGTTTGCTGTTTTATCGCCCAAAAATATCATTGAGTATCCATTTATTTATCTAACAATTTCAAATCAAGAATTTATTGATCGTATTTCGATGATTGCAAAAGGAGCTGCTTACCCTTCTGTAAGTCAATCAGATTTTGAACAATTTGAAATATTGGTACCAGACAATAGCATTATTAATAATCACTACTATTTGATAGATCCTATATTTCGACAAAAAAACATTTTATTAAACCAAACCCAACTCCTCAAAGAAGCCCGTGATATTTTATTGCCACTCTTAATGGACAGGAGGATTGAGGTGTGAAAAATGAAAATATATGACTAAGGAAGAAAAAATACAGAGTCAGATCGATGAACGAGAGAATATACTCAAGTCGATTCTTGAATCCGATGCGAAAAAGAAGTTAATTGTAGCTGGGGCTGGAACTGGCAAAACATTCACCTTTGGCGAAATACTTAAACAAAATCCCAATGGAACAAACCTTGTAATGACATTTATTCGACTGCTTCGTGATGATATGTTCGACTCATTAGGTGATAAGGCAGAGGTAAGAACATTTCATGAGTTCTGTAAAAAAATACTACATCAAACTTTTGGCTCCATTGAACTTTATCCAAATTTAACTCGAATAATCGAAGAAGATGCTAATCATTTCGGGAAGGACTTCAATGGATTCAGCGAAAAATTTCAAACTCTTGAAGAAGACTCCGAAGAAATAAAATTCTATTTGAAAAGAGGGGACTATTACAAAACGGTGTCTTTTAATGATTCAGTATATAGAATGCTACTAGCTTTACATGAAAATCCAGAAATACTAAATGAATTTGATCAAATATTAATTGATGAGTATCAAGATTTCAATAGACTTGAAGTTGAGTTTATCAATGAAATAGAAAAATTTGGCTCAATTCTGATTGTAGGAGATGATGATCAGGCTGTATATGATTTCAAAAATGCTTCCCCAAATTTTTTAAAAGAAAAGTATAAATCTGGAAAATATCAAACTTTTCAATTGCCATTTTGTATCAGATGTCCTGAAGCAATTGTTGAAAGTAATAATTCCATACTAGCTTCTGCTGAAGAAAATGGATTATTAAACGGAAGAATCGAAAAGCCTTATGAATGTTTTATAGATAGTAAAGATATTGAAAATGAAAAATTCCCAACGATAACCACAGCGAAGCTCAGTACTGCAAAAACATTATCCAAATACATTAAAAGTGAAATAGCACAAATAACTGAACATGAAATTGAAGAATCATGGAAGGAGGGTAGTGAATACCCAACTGTACTTATCGTTGGATCAAGACAATACCTTAACTTCTTATTTAAAAACTTGAAAGCTGAATATGAGAATATTACTTTTAAACAATCTGAGAATTATGAAATAAAATTAAGTGATGGATATAGTTTTCTTTTATCAGATGAAGATTCAAATATTGGGTGGAGGATTCTGATGCGGTTTTTTTTATCAGAGATTGAAATGAAAAGTATTTTATTTAAAACAATAAAATCTGATAGTATAATAAAGGATTTATTAGACAAGGTTTTTGTTAAAGAGCAAAAAGAGATAGTTTCCCTAATATCTAAGCTCAGTGATGAAGAAATAGATGATGATGAAATAATAGGAAAACTCAAATCTAAATTGGCTGACTTTGTTGATGAAATTGTCTCAACTTTTCAATCCAATGAAGATGATACTGATTCTGAAAAAGACAAATCTGAGCCTAGCATTCTATTAACATCTTTTCAGGGATGCAAAGGTTTATCTGCAGGGTTCACATTTATCGTTGGTTTTAATAATGGGGTAATACCAGTTGACATAAATAATATTACTGATGTTGAAGTATGTAAATTAATAGTGGCATTAACAAGAACAAGGAAAAAAGCCTATTTACTTTCAGAAGACCGGATGTATGGGCCAAAAGATAAAAGTGGTAATTGGATTCCAAAAAATGAGAGGAGTATATTTATTGATTGGATATCTGATCAATATTTGGAAGATTTAGGGAATTTAAAAGCTGGAGATATTGCGTAATGGCATACAGAGACAGTGCTTCATACGGAAAAAGACAAGAGTACAGAGCAGTAGCTGAACTGCTACAAAGAGGGTTTGATGTGTATATGACATTAGTTGATGACCAGGGAATAGATTGTGTTATTCGCATAAATGAGGCTAGGTACTTGGATGTTCAAATAAAAGCACGATCTAAAAATATAAAACCTAAAAATTATGGCTTTTTTCCAGCTTTAACTGTACCAGTAAATCGAAATAATTACTTTTTTATTTTCTATGTTGAAAAGGCTGATGAATATTGGGTAATATCTTCCGAAAAGATTATTGAACTTGCTAAAGTTTATGGTTCATCAATAAATCAAGTTTTAACTGGTGATAATAAAGGAAAGTATAGCGTGCGTTTAGCCGGTCTTCAAAAAGGGAAAGCAGTCCCTAAACCACAATTCGAAGATTTTAAGGCATCCAAAGGTTTTGATTTACTGCAATGAGAAAATTTGATAATATTTATTAAATCAGGAGATGAAATCAAAATATTAACCAAATACTTAATGTAAAATGCGTTCAATTAAAGCTCAGGACCGGGAATTAGAACTCTGGTACAAAAGGATAAAAGATGGGGAAATAAAATTACCACGATTCCAGCGTCGCGAAGCATGGGATAGAAATAGAATAACTAGTTTATTAAATACTGTCATTCATAATCTTCCTTTGGGTGTAACACTGTTATTGGAGGTGGATAAAGAACAGTTTATTTCCAAATACATTCAAACCGCAGAAAAAGAGCCTCCTTTCCCAAGAGTAATTGAACATCTCCTTGACGGACAACAAAGATTAACTGCATTTTGGCGAGCCCTCTACAATAATTATGATCGTGAAAAATATTTTATTTATCTAAAAAGTTATGACCAGATTTGGACAAAAGACAACCATTCGAATCATGAAAAGGATGACGAGGATCAAGTAATGGTATATTGCCAAACTCGATGGACAAGAAAAAGTGGAACTAAAATGCCACTTTGGGCAGATGATTCTCAGGAGTGTTTGAAACGAGGCTGCATCCCATTTGATTTAATGAAACCGATTGACATTTCATTTGAAATTAAGAATTGGATTCAACAATCTACAGAATACCTTAAACCAAAAGCTGGAACAGTTGATTTTGAAGATGAATATGAAAAATATTCCGAGTTTAAAAAAGGATTATCTGATATAATATCACAGTTTAGGGAGATTGTAAAACACTATAATTTGCCCTATTTATCTATGCCTTCTGATACATCTAAGGGTATATCTCTAAATGTGTTCATCAATATGAATACAAACAGTAAACCGCTATCTCAGTTTGATATTATTGTTGCAGAGATTGAAGGGGTAAAAGATACTTCGCTGCATGATTTACAGGAGGAGCTCAATACCAAGTATCCTGATGTTCAAAATTATTTTGATCTATCCTACCAGTTATTATATACTTCCGCTTTAATACAAGATAAACTACCCAATAGAAAAGGCATTTGGGAAATGGATAAAGCGAAGTTAGTTGATAATTGGGAAATCATGGAACAGGGTCTTGAAAAGATGGCGATTTTCCTGAAAAGTCAAAATATCTATGACAGACAAAGGTTGCCTACAAATGCTGTATTAGCTGTTATTGCAGCTATATATGCTATTTCCCCTGACAAAGGAGACTTTGCTGGTAAACGAGATGTTTTATTGAAAAAATATCTATGGTCATCATTCTTTACCGACAGGTATGAGAACTCCGCAGCCAGTAGGGCCTTTGCGGATTTTATAGCAATGAAGAATTATTTATCCGGAGCTGTTAGAAAAGACGGTAAACCTTATACTGAATCAAACATACCTGTTCTTAATAGAACATTGTTCCCTGTTTCTTCTCCGGATGAATTATTGACCGCAGCTTGGCCTAAAAACGAAACCATTAGAGGAAGAGGCATCTTAGCCGTGGCTAATTACTTTGGCGCTTATGATTTTGCAGATGGATCAAAAGTTTCATTAGAGAATTTAAAGCATAGACATTATCATCACATTTTTCCTGATGCATTAATTGAGGAGGTCAAAAAGTTTTACCCTGATGATATAAAAAGTTATCTGGCATTAAATTGTGCCTTAATAACAGGAGATACCAATCTTAAAATAGGAAGGAAGGATCCTATGAAATATTTAAAGGACAGATATGATTGGGTGGATGAAAAAATCATTGAGCAACGGCTAACCAGTCATATTATTCCAAGAGCAGAGTTAGAAGTAGGAGATTATGAAGATACAAATGATAAGGTTCGTGCAGATAAAATAAAAAAAGACTACGAGGATTTTCTACAGATACGAGCATTACTAATAAGCAAGGCTGTTGAAAAACTTGTTTATGGAGAAGATGTAAATACATACCAAATAATTGATTTAAAAGATTAAATCTAATGCCTGTAAAAGAAAGTACTATACAGCAAGCGTTGAGAATAAAGAGGGCAATACAAGATTATTTTGATAAAAATCCTTCAGTCAATGAAATTCGCGCAAAAGATTTAATGCCACATTTTATTAAAAATGGCATATTTGATTCTGATCATCGAAATGGATTACCTATTAGAAACTTGTTACGGGAACTTGATGCTAATAACATGTTGCATTTAATTCCACATATTAGATCTGATCGAAAACAAAAGAACACTAATTGGTTCTTTGTAAATATTCATTCGGTGCAAAACAGAAAGGAAAATAATCATAAACCTCCCCTTCAAAAAGAAGAATCAGTAGATATTGATTTAAGCTTTGATTCTGTAAAAAAATCAAAACGTTCTGACAGTGACGAATCCTATATAATTGATCTATGCGATGAAGCGTTAGGTAAAAAAGGCTTACGCCAACATAAGTTTGATTTTTTAAGAGGCGACCCCGGTAAAAATGGAAGGCAAGGTGTAGAACTTCCGGTTGATGCTTACTATAAAAACCTTAAACTTGTAATTGAATATAAAGAAAAACAGCATACCGAAGAGGTGAAACACTTTGACAAACCGGATAAAATGACGGTAAGCGGCGTTCACCGGGGAGAGCAACGAAAGATATATGACCAGAGAAGAAGGGAAGTATTACCTAAACAAGGAATTGAATTGATTGAGATTTCGTATGATGATTTCAACTACGATAGTCGGAAGAAAATAGTTAAAAACAAAACTGCTGATTTAAAAACAGTCCAGAAATTGTTAGTTAAATACATTGACAAATCGTAAATATGACCTTCGAATACTCAGAAGATAAGCTTATTGAACAAACAGCCATCAAGCTCTTTAAAAGTCTTGGCTGGGAAACAACCAACGTTTACCATGGTGAAACCTTTGGGACAGGTGGAACATTAAGACGTAATTCTGAAGCAGATGTTTTACTTGACAGTCGTTTTTATGAAGCCCTGCGAAAATTCAATCCAGGCCTGCCAGATCAAGCATATTTCAATGCCTATGAGTTAATAACGGCTGAAAGTTCAACAAAGCTGCTGGCTGAGATCAACCAGGAGAAATACAACTATCTGAAGGAGGGGATACCTGTTACCTTTAAAAATGAAAAGGGAGAAATCGTTCGTAACAAGAAGCTGAAAATTTACGATTACGATAATCCATACAACAATCATTTTATTGCTGTTCAGCAACTCTGGATAGTAGGAAAATCAAGGAGGAGAAGAAGACCTGATGTTATTGGTTTTATCAACGGACTGCCGTTATTATTCATTGAACTCAAAGCCCATCATCTCAAACTAAAAACAGCTTACGACCACAACCTAAGCGATTACAAGGATGTAATTCCAAAGCTGTTTCATTACAACGCATTTATCATACTGAGTAATGGCCTGGACAGCAAGTTCGGCTCACTGACATCCGGTTACGGTCACTTCCACGACTGGAAGCGTATTCAGGAAGAAGAAGAAGGTATTGTCAGTATGGAAACCATGATCAGGGGCGTTTGCGATAAAACACGGTTCATGGATATGTTCGAAAACTTTATCCTTTACGATACTTCCATAGGCAAAGTTATCAAGCTCATTGCCCTAAACCACCAGTTCCTGGGTGTTAACAAAGCCATTGACCACTTTGTCAGCCTGAATGATAAATACAGAAATGGTGAGATTGATAAGGAATTGAAACAGAAATTAGGCGTATTCTGGCATACCCAGGGAAGTGGCAAATCCTATTCGATGGTATTCTTTTGCCAAAAGATACACCGGAAAATAAAAGGTTCCTACACTTTCATGCTTGTAACCGACCGGTTAGAACTCGACACCCAAATTTACGGCACCTTTGCCGGTGTTGGAGCCGTTAGTAGCAAAGAGGTGAGAGCAGATAGTGGCAAGGATTTAAAGAGCTTACTGAAAACAGACAGCCACTATATCTTCACCATTATTCATAAATTCAATTTCAATCAAACTATTACCGAAAGAGATAACATCATTGTGATTTCTGACGAAGCCCACCGCACACAAGGCGGTACGCTCGCTATGAATATGCGCAATTCTATGTCCAATGCCTCCTACATTGGCTTTACCGGAACACCATTGTTCAAAGATGATGAACTTACCAGAAGGATATTTGGTGATTATATTTCTGTTTACGATCTCAAACGTTCCGTGGAGGATGGGGCTACTGTTCCACTCTATTACGAGAACAGGGGAGAGAAACTGAAACTGGACAACCCAAAGATCAATGAAGAGATTAGAACAGCCATTGAGGAAGCTGAGTTAGACAGTGATCAGGAAGATAAACTAAAGCAACTCTTTTCACGTGAATATCCAATCCTTACAGCTAAAAAGCGACTGAGAGCTATCGCAAAAGATTTAGTCTGGCATTTCAACAACCGTGGATACAGAGGCAAGGGAATGATGGTAACACTTGATAAGCTTACTGCTGTAAAGATGTACAATTACATAAATGAGGAATGGGCTGCCTACATTTCTGAAAGGGAAAAAGAAATCAGGAAGATGACAAATGAGCAGGAACAGCTAATACAGCTTCGGGGATTGAAATGGACAAAGGAAACAGAAATCGCTGTGGTGGTCAGTTCTGAACAGAACGAGATAAAAAAATTCATGGCATGGGGTCTGGACATCGAACCACACCGGGCGAAAATGAACGATCCAACACGTGATTTGGAAGCAGATTTTAAAAATAATAACCACCCTTTCAGATTCGTAATCGTTTGCGCCATGTGGATAACCGGTTTCGATGTCACAAGTCTTTCTACTCTTTATCTTGACAAGCCACTAAAATCTCACACTCTGATGCAGACCATTGCCAGGGCAAACAGGGTACATGAGGGCAAAAACAACGGTTTGATCATAGATTATATTGAAACCTATAAAAGTCTCTTAGAAGCCCTCGCTATCTATGCTGTGGGAGGGGAAAAAGGCGGGGCTTCTGGTGCAGAGGAGCCTCCAGTGAAACCTCTTGAGGAACTTATTGAAGAATTAAAGAAAGCAACTGATACCACGATAAAATTCTTACATGAGGAAGTGAACTTCAAACTTGATTCGGTCATCAGAACTGAAGGATTGGAGAGGCTAGCATCAATTCAAAAAGGAGTAAATGCAGTATATACTACCGATGAAACAAAAAACAAGTTTGGAGTGATGGCAAGGGAAGTATTCAAGAAATACAAAGCCCTGATACCAGATAGTTCCATTTACCAGTTCAAGGATAAAAGAGATGCCATAGATGCCATTTACAGCAGGATACAAAAAAACACAGAAGAAGCAGATATTTCGGCTGTGATGCGACATGTCCAGGATGTAGTAGATGAGTCAGTGGAAAGCCTTAACATTATGCTTGAACCCACAGATGATTATGGCAAAAAGGTCGATTTAAGCTCAATGGATTTTGAATTGATCGAGAAAGAGTTCCTGAAGTTGGAAAATAAAAACACAGTCGTACAAACCCTCAAAGAAAAGATTGAGAGGAAGATGAACCAGATGCTTAACAACAATCCCCTCCGGATTGACTATTATGAAAAATACCGGCAGATCATCGAAGAATACAACCAGGGCAAAGAAGCAGTTACCATTGAAGAAACCTTTGAAAAGCTGATCAACTTTGTGAGAGATCTATCGGAAGAAGATGCCAGGGCAAAAAGAGAAGACTTAACCGAATCACAACTTGCCATTTTTGATTTGCTAAGACAGGACAAACAACTTTCAACAAAAGAAAGGAATAAGGTCAAGGAAATTGGCTCCAAATTACTGGAACAGCTTCAGAGCAAGGAATTAAAGGTTGATCATTGGATGGATAAGCCGCAAACCTCAGCAGCCGTAAAAAATGCGATAAATGATTACTTATTTCAGGAACTACCTTACCCAACATACGAGAAACAAGATATTGAGAACAAGGCGTTTTTGATATATGAATATTTGAGAGGGAGAATGGCAAGTTGATTTGATATTAAAAAATTAGATTTGTACACTTAGTATTTAGAAACCCCAGACACCTACAACAAATGCAACTTAATAATTTAATCCCTGACTGGGAACAGCCTGATTCCATAGGTCTGGTGTGGCCTAATAAAATCCCTGAAGGAAAAGAAGGAAGAAGATACTTGGTGCCTTTTTATACAGAGTTTATCGAATTACTTCAGGAATATTGCCCTGGCATATCACTCAAAATTATTCATCGACCTGGGGAAAAAGAAAGATTATCCAAATCTTTTAATAAAGACAAGATTGAACTTATGGAGGAAAAGGATGTTCAGGATATTTGGATACGGGATTTTGCTCCCTTCTGGAAGCGTGTAGGACAAAATAATATTGCAGTCAAAGCTTTTTACTATCCAAAATATGGAGGAGACGGATATTTAAAGTATTCGAAGCATGATGATGAGATTGGGGTAAAACTTGGGGGAGACACTATTGAACATATAAAATTTGATGAAAAAAGAATTATTCTGGATGGGGGGAACCTGACTCATAATGGCAAGGGCCTTGGAATTTGCACAAATCGTCTAATTGCAGATAATGAACACTTATTTAAGGAAGATGTTATTGACGCTGCAAAAACCTCCTTCGGATTCCAAACACTTCTAATTATCCCCACTGAATATGGAGATGATACAGGACATGTGGATGGTCTTGTCCGTTTCATTGATGATAACATAGTTCTTCTATCACAATATCCATACAAATGGAATAGATATGGTTGTTTTATTCCAAAGGATGATTACAGCTTTGCGGTGGATCAACTTGATGCACTTGAAAAGTACTTGAAAAAAGAGGGATTAACAGTATTTAGAATGCCTAATGGAATACCATTGAATACTAAATTTGAAAGTGCTATAGGTAACTATATGAACTTTTTGAGGGTAGATGAGAATATCTTTATCCCACAATATGGAAAAAGAGAACAAGATCAGAACGCTATTGATGCATTGATTAAAGCAGGTATAAAGGAGAATAATATTATCAGAGTTCAAGATTGTGCAGAACTGGCTGAACTGGGTGGGGTTTTGAATTGTATTACAACACATATTTATAAATAATTCATTAATTATGAGTAACCCATTAAAAGATAAAAACTTCAGGATTTCAACAAAAGAAGGAAGGTTTATTGGTCTTTGGGGAAATCACCTTTTTGAGGAGGTTGAAAATGGCTACATAAAGTTGCGGAATTCATAGGTAATTATTTATTAGAAAAATACTATTTATTCGTTAATAATTAAACTTTCAAATTATGTGTGCAAAGTCAAAAAAAATGAGAGGTTTAAGTCCCAATTTTCTTGCAGACTTTGTAAATAGTGCAAGTAGGCTGAAAGGGCTACTTGAAAATATTCACTCTGATCATACACTTGATATTGAGATTAGAGAGAATTACATTAATATATATTACCGGGGAGGAAATATATTAAAAATTACTCAGGTATATCAGCAAGACTATAATTTCTATTTTGATTTAAAGTATTTATCATCTGCTTCAAGCCAAAAAAGAATTTTTCTTGTAGATAGCTTGAAAATATTTAACCCGGATTGGGAAGAGTATTTTCCATTTGCCAAAAAAGCAATGGACAAATACTATGCAAATAAAAAAAATGAGGAAAAAGAATTCCAGCAACTCGTTGTACGGACTAATAATTATTCAAGTATTGCTAAAGGGACTGATTATTTTATAATAGATATTGAATATGCATTTGCAAAATCAAGATTCGATTTTATTGCTGTTGAATGGCAATCTGAATCATCTATCCGTAAATTACAAAAAGGATACTTGCCAAAATTGATGATTATTGAAATGAAATATGGTGAAAAAGCAATTAAAGGAACCGCTGGATTACATAAACACCATCAAGACATTGTAAATTTCATATCAAATCAAAGTACATTGATTAATTTTAAGATAGAAATGCTTGAACTACTAAAACAGAAAAGATTACTAGGATTAATCCCTTGTCTGGATAAATCAGAAAACAAGAATGAAGTAACAAAATTCAGCGATGCAATTAACATAGGATATTTATTATCAGACCATGACCCAGCCAGCAAACAATTGGTGAACGAATTGAAATTGTTACCTTCTAGTGAGGTAAGGTTCCTCACCGCTAACTTCACAGGATATGCATTGTATAAAGAAAATGTATTTGATTTACAGAGCTTTAATAAAAGATTCCTTTCACAAATCGGATGAAATTAAAAGTCCATAGAGGTACTAAAGAAATAGGTGGCTCTTGTGTTGAAATCTGGACTGAAAACACAAGAATTCTCATTGATTTTGGGATGCCATTGGTCGAATCAGATGGAAGCGAATTTGATTTCAAAAAGTATAAAGATCTTTCCACAAAAGAACTCAGAGAAAAAGGGATACTGCCAGATATAAAGGGGATTTATAAAAATTCAAGAAAATTAATTGACGGAATCCTTATCTCCCACCCTCACCAGGACCATTATGGATTTGTCAACTATCTTCATGAAAATTTGAAATATTACCTTGGGGAAGCTGCTTATCAAATTATCAATACAGCAAACCTGTTTGTAAACAAATATCCGTTATTTAAAAATCATACTTTTTTTGAGAAAAACCAACCCTTCAATATCGGAGATTTAACGATTACACCATATTGGATGGACCATTCTGCATTTGACTCGTATGCTTTTTTAGTTGAGAGTAATGGAAAGAGACTCTTTTATTCAGGTGATTTTCGGGGACATGGAAGGAAAACTGAGGCGTACAAGTGGTTTCTCCGAAATGCTCCAAAAAATGTAGATTATCTCATATTGGAAGGGACCATGATTGGACGAAGTACCGGACGAGAAAAAACAGAATTTGATATACAGACCGAATTTGAAAAGTATTTTAAAGAGGATAAAATAAATCTGGTTTATACATCAGGACAAAATATTGATCGCTTAGTTAGTATTTACAAAGCATGCAATTCAGCGAACAAGATATTTGTTATTGATCCTTATATAGCAAGTATTTTAAAGGAATCTTCAAGGTTTGCCAGGATTCAACATCCTTCCGATAGCTTCAAGAATATACAAGTTATTTTCCCATACTTTCTGACAGGCAGGATGCTAAAAACTCAACATAAGGATTTGATATATCGTTTCAAGAAGTATAAAATAACAAGGGCTGATATTAGTAAAGATCCCGGAAAGTATGTCTTTTGTATTAGACCTTCATTGAGATTTGAACTTGAAAGAATGCCAGGAATTGATGGAGGAAATTTGATTTATTCTTTATGGGAAGGATATCTGAAAAAATCTTATACAAAAAGGTTTATTGATTATTTAAAGAATAGAGGTTTCACAATCCACAAAATTCACACCAGTGGACATGCTGACATTCCCACTCTGAAAGAATTTGTTAATGCCATACAACCTAAAAATATTGTACCTATTCATACATTTTCGGGAGATCAATATAACAGTATTTTCAATTATCCGGTTATTGAATTTAAAGATGGAGAAACAAGACAAATATAACAATGAAGTGAATGAATATCAGCCCCTAATAAAGGCTAAAAACAATCGGGCTAAAGTGTTAATATAAACCTAATTACAAGAAATAAATGATTATGCGATTTGCTAAGAAAGTGGGTAAAACTGCCCGGCTATTTTTAGCCTAAATCGTTACCAGCAAGCATAAGAAAAACTAATAATGTTTGAATTAATAGAATTACAAAAACATATAGAGAAATTATCTATTACGGATTGGAAGAGACTATTCGATATGATACCTCGAATTGAATCAAGTGAAGATTTTGGAGAATTCAATCAATTTGAAAAAGATTCAGATGGCATTACCCAATTTCCATTTTTAGTACCGAGTAAACTTGTTGATGAATTTATCGATTTAATGTACGAACTAAATTTAGTTGTAATCTTTAATTGGTCAGACTGGACTGATGGAAAAGCTATTATTGAAAAAGGAAATTATGAAAAACAAGACACCATTACGTTATTGAAAATTTTAACAACTTTTATAAGAGCAGATCGATTTAATGAGGGCTTTTTAATTAGTAAATTTGAAGATAGAACAATAGAAATAATATTAATAGAGCTAAAGAAAAATATTGAAAAAAAATGAGATATTAAAACTTTTCAAAAGAGTATTACTAACCCAATAACCCCTATGCTAGCCTTAGAAGAATATATTGATAAATTCAGAAATTATTTAAAGGGTACTTCTGAGCAAAAATTGAATGTTCCAGAAGAATACAAAGATGAATTTTGGAATTGGTTTAAAATTAAGGCAAAACTTTTCAGCGGTAGAAAGATTATTCGTAGTTTGCCTGATCCACGAATTAGAATATCTAAAAGTGCTTGTTATAATAATACTTTTAGAATATCAAGAGCCTTTGTAAAAAGGTATATATACTTTGAAGGGTTCGCATTTTCTAAAAATCCTGAGGAGTTTCTTGTACATGCTTTTAATACAAATAAATGCCGTAAGGTCTATGATTTTACTTTAGAAAATAATACTCTTCAATATGACATTTATATAGGTGTAAAAATTCCTTTAGCATTCATCAGAAAGGTATATAAACATTATGAGTTAAAAAAATTCTCTCAATACACGGTATTAGTTCCTTTCTTTCTCTTTAAAAAAGGGTATCAAGAGTATTTTGAGTATGCTAAATTGTAATTGTTCTAAATATAAGTTGGTATGATAGTGAGATGAATTTCCACTTTTAAGTATAATTTAATAAACTAAAACATGAATAAATGTTTAAGATTCTTCTTAGCTATTATAATATTGGGATTAACTATTAGCATTACTTTTTTAAAGGATGATAAAAAAGATATAAAAATATTTCTTTTAGTCCTTGAGCTTTCATTGATCTTTATAATAACGAATCTAAATGATTTTATAAAAGAATTAATAAGGGAAAATAAAAGAAAAAACCTTTTTAAGAAAAATTTAAATATCTGTCGTTCATTTGCTGGAAAATATAAAAAACAATTTGAGACGATAGTTTACTCAAAGCATCAAGATACAGATATCATTAACATAATTGAAATTGCTTCAAAGGATATATTTAAAATCAGATATCCTTCTAATACAGATAAACAAAATGCTTTACGTGCCTCAATATTCTATGAAATATATTCAAATTTAGATGATGTTGGTCTTAAAGAGTCTATTCATGGGCAATTAAAAAGCACTTTATCTCAATATACGTTTCGATCGTCAACTGAAAGTGAGAATGATTTTTTAAACGCGCTGGCGTTTGAAAGAGGAATAATTGGGAATAGATGGAAAATTAGAATAAAAAAGTTCATTAGTGGGATAATACCAACTGTTGAATTATTTAATAAGCAAAAGCAGTTAAGTCAATTACTTAGATTTAAAGACTTTCTAAAAAGGAAGTTCGCTGAAAGATTTGATCCTACAAATATTTTAAAGACAATTATTTCCAAAGGGAAACAAAATTGCTATTGGATTATAGGGAAAAACGTCGATCCAAATGTGAAGAAGTATTTGTACTCACTCCCAATATTTGCTGTAAGACCAGGGAAAAGTCATAATTTTCCAGGATTTGATTCAGTTATTTTTACACACTACCTAGTAAGGATTGAAGATCCTCATATAGAGAATGGGAATGATTTATTATTAAAAATGAAATCCATTCAAAAGGATAACTCAAATATGTTATTATTTATCTTCACAATAGCTTCTAAAAGTATTGAAATCATAGATCCAAAGGAAGAAAAAGGTGAATCGGCATTTTTTAAAAACGAGCTAGCAAAAACAATCGTCCAGTATTTTTCAAGTGGAGTTGTTGACCTACTATCAAGTAGTTCGGGTTTTGAAGCTGCAATAAATAGTGGATTAATATCACTTGAAGAGATTATTCAAGTAATCCCTCTTTCTTTTTTAATCAAGAAAGCACCCAATATTAGATTAGAATATTTCGATCAAATAGGAGAAATATTAAAAAGAAATCTTGATATAGTAACAATTACTGATTGGAGAGCCATTAGAAAAAATGCCCTTATAAATGAGATTAGAAATATAACAGAGCCTAATAATATTCAATTATATTTAAACTCACTTACTGATAAAAGATTGGAAAATATTTGTGTCCAAATAAGAAATAATGCCCAAGAAATGCATAAACATTTAGATTTATAAAATAATCCGGCGGAAATCACTTTAATATCATTTATTCCATCAACTTTTTATTGAATTATACAAACTCTATCTGATTTTCACGGCATTATATAAGCAAGTTCAATCCCCTAACGGAATCGAACTGAAATCATATACTATTTAATAAGTAATAGTGAAAAAAGAATTTGCGTGCAAATTGTGTGCAAGTTCTTTTTTCCTTTTTCAAAGACCCTTATGGAATAAACATTTTAGAATTCTCTCCCCCACGCTTTAGAATCTATTTCCTGGAACTTGATCATTCGATATTTATCATAGATTATTTATTTTTGAAAACAATAACTGCCAGTAAAGAGTTCCCGCTGAAACATCGGAATCAGAAGATTTACTGGGTACTTCAGCAGCTTTACAATCAGCAGATGTATATGTTACCGCAACAAGGCACACAAGTGCAGTGACCGGATTGTGAATATATATCAGCCCCATGTCCGCCCGATGGTTAGGGGCAAAGACAGGGCGAATGTGGAGTTTGGAGCTAAGATTAATATCAGCGAGGTAGATGGTTTTGTCCGCTGCAACCATATTGGTTGGGACAATTACGATGAGGGTGGTGATCTGGAAAAACAGGTTGAAGATTTTAAACAATTGTACGGATGTTATCCCGAATTGCTTCTTGGTGACAGAAAGTACCTGACGCGTGAAAACCGGAATTTCCTAAAAAGTATGGGTATAAGAATCGTGGGTAAAACGCTGGGAAGGCCACCAAAGCAGAAGTTAACAGGATATCAGAAGTATAAAACTAGGAAAGAACAGAATATGCCCAACCACGTTGAGGGGAAGTTCGGACAGGGTAAGAATGGTTACAACCTTGATCAGATCAGAGCCAAGAGAAAAGATACATCTGAATCATGGATATCAACCATCTTATTCATTATGAACCTGACCAAACTGATGAAGGTGACCGTAGAGTACGGTTATTTTTTGGCTTTTTCTGCGATGAAGCGTTTAAAAACAGTTTTTTTTCGGCAGTTGTATACGATTGGATCCCGGTCGGCAATAAAAGAGCGGTATCGGCATGAAAAAATCAGCAAACCCTAAATAAGGGAAGCTTTCAGAGGGATTCGAACTATTAGTTATATGCAGCAATATATCGCCACATATTATAATGATATATTTTATGGTATTCGAATAAGTATCTGGCTTCTGGAATTTATTTTCTATTCAACTACAATTTTTTCTCTTCTTAGCAGTAATCCTTTTCTGTCCTTTACGACAATAAGGTACATGCCACTTATAAGGTTTGAAATATTTGTTTCTGCAATTTCTGAGGTCATTAGCTTCTTACCTAATAAATCATACACTTCCATAACAAAATCCTTGTCATAATGAATATATAGAATATCATTTGCAGGATTTGGGTATATTTTGATAAGATGATCGTCTAGTCCTGACTGAGAGTTTATCCCTGTGTTTTCACTTATTTTAATTGTGAAGGTTTGTGATATAGGCGTACTGATATTAGAATCAGTTAATAATATCTCAACTTGATCTGAGCCAATATTTTCTTGTTGTGGTACCCCTGTTAATGTTGCTGTACCATTGTTATTGTCAATTAAAACCAACCAAACAGGAAGGTTATTTGAAGAAAACGATAAACTATCAATATCAGGATCTAATGCTATTATATAATAGGTATATGTAGAATAAACATATGCAATTGTATCAGGATCTGTAACAAATTCTGGAGGATCATTGATATTAATAACATTAATTATTAGATCGAAATTGTTACTGTTATCAACCCCATCAAAAACAGATACAGAAATTGTCAGATCACCATAAAAATTCACATCCGGGGATATTGTATCGCCATTAACAGAATAATTTTCACCACCAACAATAGAAGCTGTAAAATCATTTGGATAGATATTGTCAACATCTGAAACAATTAAACTATCAAGTTGAAACACAAACTGTGCTTCTTCATTTATGGAGATGGTTTTCTGTCCAATGATCACAGGCGGATCATTTACTCCTGTAATTGCGACAAGCAGATTAAAGGTATTACTGTTATCTGTACCGTCATTAACCATAACAGGAACGGTTAAATCTCCTGTAAAATCTAATGCAGGTGTAATGGAATTTCCATTATGGGTATAATTAGCTCCATCAAGGATAGAGAGGGTGAAGTCATCAGGATAAACGTTGTCTATATCCGTTACGATAAGGATATCGAGAGTTATCACCAGATCAGTTTCTTCCAGAGTGCTCAATAAAGCCTGGCCTGTGATAACCGGAGGATCATTAACAGGTAAAACCGTTAATAAAAATATTTCACTATCAGAAGCGCCTATACTATCTTTTACAACAACTGTAATATTTGCTGTACCAAAAAAGTCCTTATTTGGAACCAAATCATATGTTGATCCAGAAGTATTTCCACTTAAGTTTTCAATAGAAACACTGTTTTCATTGGAATATATGATAATTGTGTGTGTATCAAAAGTATCTACGTCACTAAACAGAACAGTTAATTGTTTTGTTGTCTCTTCTAAAGTCGATTGATCTCCAACTTTAATTAAAATTGGAGGATCGTTATCATTTGTTACAGTTAAAACGTAAGTTTCAGAATCTGAATTATTTTGAGCACCACTATTATCTGTAACCGTTACTGTAATATTTGCAATTCCTGAAAAATTTAACATTGGTACTAACTCATATGTTGATCCAGAAGTATTTCCACTTAAGTTTTCTACTTTAACACTGTCTTCATCAGAAACTACAACAATTGTATGGGTGTCTAATATATCTGGATCTGTAAAGATAACCGTGACAGTTAAAGGAGTTTCTTCTTTAGTTGCTTGTTTTCCTACTCTGAATAATAATGGTGGATCGTTGACTTTATTGACAGTTACTACCAAGTAAAATGTGTTACTATTATCTGTACCATCATTAACCATAACAGGAACGGTTAAACCTCCCGAGAAATCTAATGCAGGTGTAATGGTATCTCCATCATGGGTGTAATTGGTTCCATCAAGAATAGAGAGGGTAAAGTCATCGGGATAAACGTTGTCTATATCCGTTACGATAAGGCTATCGA
>JAHLWT010000192.1 GCA_019057775.1 Promethearchaeota archaeon | reverse complement strand
CTATAAGGGCAATTGATTTATATCAAGGAGATTTCTTTAAAAAAGTAAAAAAATTTGCATTTTTAAATCAATTTGATTTAAATATCATAAGTGCAAAATACGGACTAATAACATCAGATAAAGAAATTAATTACTATGATGCTAAAATAAAAAATAATGATGATATTGAAAATTTAAAACCTAAGGTCATTCCAAAACTGAATGACCTAATTGATAATTACGATAAGATTCTATTATTGATGGGTAAAGACTACAAAAAAATTATTGAATCTGAGTCTGCTGTAAATGAAAAATTTCTTCACTTCTTCGATAAAAGAGGATTGGGAGGTTATCTGTCTTTAATGAATGATTTGTTTCAATTAAATCAAAAGCAATTGTATAAGTTATTATTTGAACAAAAGAGTAATCCCATTACTGCTAAGTTGATAAAATCTTATAAGTATAAATATAAAAAGTTGATGTAAAATTGACATTCACTCAGATTGATTATCATATTACACATTCAGATCAACTTAGTAGAGTTGGTTATATCAAGTTGAAAAATGGGAAAAAGATCGAAACACCTATAAATTGGTTTGGTCTTAGTGTTGCCGAATCCTCAGATTTTCAATTTAATGCATTTAAAAAAGCGGGAGTAACTAGTTTTCTAAGCAATGTATATGATTTAAAATATCAAGATAAAAAAGGAATTAGAGCTGACTTAATAAACCGCCTTGTTAATGAAGGATTAAACCATAAACTTGATAGCGGGGGATTCCAACTAATGAAGCAACAAATTACAGGGAAAAAGAAATTTGATTTAAATCCCGAAATTGTATATGAGATTCAAAAATCAGTTCCGTTCGATATAGGAGTAGTTTTGGATGTTCCTATCGGGACAGAAAGTAGAGAAGATAAAGTCATAAAAAAAATTGATAAAACACTACAAAATTTAGAATCACATTTAAAAATTTATGATAACGAAGAGAATTCTTTCACAATCTTACCTGTCATTCATGGTCATGATATTAAGAAACTGGATTATGCAATCAATGGACTCGAAAATATAATAGGAGAATTACCCAAGGCAATAGGAATAGGTAGCCTTGTACCAATGGTCAAAGCGATGAAAAACTCGAGTTCTACTGGAGGGAAAAAAAATTTTGTTAATATCCTCGTGTATTTAAGAGAAAAATTACCTAAAACCTTTATCCATGCTTTTGGTATCGGGGGGACTATGGCTTATCTTGCATATCTGTGTGGCATTGATAGTATTGATTCAAATGGTTGGATATTAAAAGCAAGTAGAGGTGTAATTCAATTACCTGGTATCTCTGATAGGTTTTTACGAAAAAAATCTCATAATCGTCCTTATCTTTTAAATAATCGAAAGATAAGGGGGTCTAAAAAAACAGTTAATGAAATAGATTTATTTATGAAATGCCAATGTCCCATCTGTATAGAATATTGTAAAGATGGTAATTGGAGTCAGAAAGATTGGCAAAAAAAATGTGATGATTTTGACCAATATACTGAAGAATCAAGAATAAAAAGAGTTGTTCATAACTTATGGTTATATCAAAATGAACTTAAACTTATAAAACGAGCAATAAAGAGAAAAAATATCATTGAATTTATTGGAAAAAGGCTACAAAACTCAATATATAAAGGTTTATTTCAAGATATCATTAAAAAAATGGATTCCGATCAAACTAATTTATCAAACTTTCTATAAATACGCTGAGTATGGATTTCTATTATATTTTTTAGAAGGTATTGCAATTTTTATTAATAACTAATGAAAATTTTCATCAGTTATTAAAAATATTAATAAGTAATTTTTAACAATAAAAATCTGAGAGTTGTTTTTTAGCACTTATAAATTTATCATATTTCTTTACTAATTTATTGATATAATCCCAATTAATTATATATCCAATAGGAATTTGGAAATCTTTCTTCAATAAAAAATTGGTTTGAAGATTTTTGTGAAAATAATAATTTGCAAATCTCCTTGATATTGCTTCAAGAAGCGAACTCAAAGATTTATAATATCCTTTTTTAAATAACTCACAAATTACAAACCTAAACCATTCTTCTCCACTCCTTTCAAACTCAGATAATACTTTTTCTTTATCTAATCTCCAATCCTTAGCTTTTAAACCTATAGAACTTCTGATTTGTTTGATTTCTTTTAGTAATTCAGATTTATTTCCTTTCTCAAAAAACCTTTGTTTTTGTTGAATTTCATCTATATCCTTTAGTAATTGTAAATATTCCCCTTTTATTAAAATTAAATAATGAATTATTTCTGAAAGCTTTACTTCGTTCTTTTCCATTAAATTTATAATCCATTTTAATATATCTGTAGGATTTAAGTTCTTATCAATTAATCCTATTTTTTTAAAAAATAATTTATAATTCAGTATAATTGAATCTTTGCTTCTTTTAAATCGTTTAAAAAGTATCTCTTCATAATAATTTTTAAAAACCTCCTTTCCATCTATATGATTGATATACTCCAATTTATTAAAAAATCTTTAACTTCCTCAATTTTTGTATCCATCCAAAACAATATTTTCTTTTCCAAGGAGCAACACGAAGACAGAATTTTATTAATCGAAATTTATTTCATACTCAAGAGTTTTATGAGCAAATTCGTTAGGATCAAATAAGTGAAGTTGATCAATTACATATTGCCTTAATTCAATTGCTAAATCCATAACAACTTCTAAAATTTCTTCATCCACATCTTTATCTGGTCTCAATATCTTCAATAATCCTGAAGCGACCCTAAGGACCGATTTTTGGTCTCTAATATTAAAATTTGACGAAAAACTTACATACTCTTCAATAATTGTCTGGAAGTTTTCTCTCCTTAAAAAGTGTAAATATTCAGCGAAATAATCACCAACAAAACCATATCCGTCAGATAAACTTTCTTCTCTTTTTTTAATTTCTTTAAATTCCCATCCGGGGATAATAGCGTTTATTCTCATAATAAAAGCTGTGTCTTGCATACTCACAGGTAGAGCATTTAAATATTTTTGTTCCAATGGAGTAGAATTTCTTTTCAAAAGAATATTACCCAACATAACAAAAGATGTAGTACTTCTTATTTTTTTGCCTAATCTATCAAAATTTCCACTTTCAAGAAAATCTTTTAATTTTCCAATAGTTTCATCTTTTTTTGATAGTTCAATTTTACTGATTTCATCAAAAATGACAACATCTTTTGTTGCTAATAAACCAGCTTCCTTATAAACACCATGATAAAAAAGAACAGCGGGTGATATTACTCCTCCAGAGATAATTTGAGTATAGTATGACATTTCTCTATAAAAATATGTTTTTCCTGTATTTTTTGGACCTAATTCTAAAATACAGCAATTTGATTCAACTAAAGATATCAATCTACATAAATGTAATAATTTTTCTCTCCGAGTAAAAATTTCATCTTTCATTCCAATGGTGTTTATTAAAATATCAATCCATTCATCTAAAGTGAAAAATTCCCTTCTATTGACAATAAAATCTAAAGAAAAATAAGGTATTTGGAATGGAATAAATTTAGTCACTAATATACCTGCCTTCTCTTTCCCTTCAATAAATTGCAGTTCAGCAATCCCCCACATTCCATTAATTAAAAGATTTTCATTTTCTAGAACTATTTCTTCTAACACATTAGCACTTACGACACTTAAAACAGGAATTTGAAAATGATAACTTGAGGTTGCTAAATGAGTTCTTACTTTAAACTCTCCGAGTAATTCAATAGACTTTCTTACCATTAAATCGCTGAGTAGTTTATGTTTATATGAAGGTTCAGGATATAAATCATTAATAATTGTAGAGATTTTCTCCTTATTTTCAAGTGTTAATATTCCATCCGGGTTAAATTTCATTATAAAATATTCCGCAATGAAACGAGGAATTCTATTAAATTCTTGCTTACGAGAATTAATTTTATAAATCACTAAATCTTCAAAATGCTCTTTTACTTTTTCGACTAACTCATCATCCATTTTAATCACTCAAGTATAATTGTTAAAAAAATCATCTTGTTTTCTTTTTTTTTGAATTTGTAATGGGGTTTCTTTAACCACTAATGATATTGATAAATTATGAATCTTGTCATATATAATTTTATTTCCATCCATTATAATGCATTTTAAAATTAAAACCACTGAATATGAACCAGTTTCAATATATGTTTTTTTAAAGTTAACCTTAAAAACTTCAAAGGAAGATACATAAAGATCCTTTAAAATAATAATTTCTTGATTATCTGATATAATTTTTGCCTCTGAAATTGTAATTGGCCATTTGTTTGGATTCTTTAATAGGATATTAACATATACTGGTTTATTAACATAGATTTTTTTTGGAAAATATTGTTTTATTCTTAATTTTTGTATTTTTAATTCTCGAGTTTTCTCAAAACTATAAATTAAATAATAGTAACAATCTTGAGATTTTTTATTAAAGAGAATAATATATGAAGATGAAAAGAATTCAAGTAATTTGTTAAAGATTGGCTCTAACAAATTATATTTAAAGGATTCAAACGAGATATCTTCATTTAAAAATAGAGTAAAAACCTTATTTGAAAGATTATTTAATTCTTGAGATTTAAACAAGAAATTATCTTTATTAATATCAATTTTTAAATTTTCATCGACAAAAAAATCAATAGAATCTGAGAATATAGATATTTTCTCTTCTACAAAGGGATACTTATATTTCAAGTAATTTCTTATCAAGTTAAAATATTTATAGTCAAAATTGGTAAATTCTATGATGCAAGTAGTAACATTTTTAGTCATTAAACTTTCAATTCTTTCGATAATTAAGCCCTTGTTAAAATAGTTATTATTTTCTATGTTTTCTAAAAATTCATTGATCTTTTTGTCTATTGAATTATAAAATCGTTTAAAATCATTCTCAGAATCAGAATCGATTATTTTACTAAGGTTCACTTTAACTAATTTTGAATAATTATCTTCAAATTTAAAAATAATCTCAAAAATATTAAGAATGTCTTCTTCAGAGAAAGAATTTTTATTGATTGATTTATATAGTCTATTAGAAATCATTAAAAAATTGTAGAGATCTTCATATTGAAGATGATAATTACTAATTACTATTTTTTCTGATATCTCACTGATTTGATTATTATTTAAAATCATTAAATCTCTAATTAGCTGTTTATATATTCCCAAAGAAAATCTATTTTGAAATCTTTGATTTAATTCAAAATTTTTGCTGTTCTCAAGTATTCTAAATATTCTTTCCGCCATCTTCATTATTTTATCATTTTTAGTATGAGATAAAAATAAAAAGAAATTTTCAGCTAACTGTAATAATTCATTATATTTACCTTTAAGAAAAAGAAATTGGTTAAATTCTTCACATTCAAGTTTTTCTTTGAAGGTTTCAAATATCTTTTTTTTGTCTTGAAATTTATCTATTAAATTAATAAAATACATGAGTATTAAGAAGAATTCCTCAATTAATTCGTCATTAAGAACTTTAAGAAAGATTTTGTCAAAAATCTTTAAGTTATTTTGATATAAAAGCGTTTTAATATATTCTTTTAAGAATTCCTTTAAAATTATATCATTACTAAGTCTTAAATCTGTAAATAAGAAGAAAATTTTTAATATGTTTTTAAAATTTTCCGATTCTTCGTATTTTGAATAAAATATCTTTCCATAATTGATTTTTAAAAGAAACTCATAATAATCATCAATTCTATCCTCTTCTATATTAAAGTTTCTTAAAAAAGAAAAGAAAATATAATCATTAGTAAAAAAATCCAAGATTTTATTTGGAACTTTAATGTTTATTCTCAATATTTTTAAAAATCTTGAAATGATAAAATCAATGAGAAAGTGGTTTTTTAATTGAATTTGAAGTGTCTGAAAAATATTTTTTCCAATAATTCCTATAAGTGTAAAATTTGAATCTGAAATCTTTTCAAATTCCCTTAAATCCTTAAAACTTCTGATAATTTTAAATCTTTTATTACCATTATCAAATATAAAATCATCCCATAACCATCTTATAATTACTTTACTGTGCCTTCTTTGGTTTTCTCTAAAATAATTTTCAACATACTCGATTAAATATCTTTCAAACTCGGATCTATTCATTTTTTTTTTAGTTAAGATTAATAATCATAATTATATTTTAAATAATCTAAAGCTCATATTCAAATATTACATCACTATTTTTCTTTTTTATATCGGTTTCCTCTTTTTTAATAGCATCTTTTAATTTTTTTACAAAATCATTAGATGTTTTATATTTTGCTTTCAAATTTTTTATTATTGGATCTAGTTTTATCGTTATAATAGATTTGTTTTCGATTAACAATGCGATTCTTTGTAAAATCTCATTTAATTTTTCTGAATTCTTTATTAGATAGTCTAGAAAATTTTGTATTTTATTCTCATTTTCTAAAAAAGAAAATTCATCTGTTGTAAATACAGGTTCTAGAAGCGTTTCTATTGAAACATTTAAATCTGAAAAAATATAAGAAATATGAGAGAATAATGAATATTTACATTTGCAATAGAGCCTAGTTTGCGTGAATAGAGAATTTTCATTCTTTTTATCACAGATTTTCATTTTCTTTAATTGAGCTTCTAATTTTATCTCTTTATTGATCTTCTTTTTTAATGCAGAGTTTTTTTTCAGAATATTGATGACTTTATAATGGTTTGAAGTTTTAAATTGACTCAATTGATCCTTTAAATCATAATAATATTTATTATGACTTTCAAGGTATATTTTTTTATAATCACTCTCAATCAAATTATATTTATTTATAATCTGCTTAAAAATATCTAAATTGGTTATATAATTTTCTTCATAATTCGTTATTCTATTGAAAATTAATTCCAATTCATTTTTTATACTTTCGATTGACATTTTTTTATTTACCTAAAATTTGTTTTAGTAATTTCCTTATTGCCATTAATTTTTTAAATTTCTCCTTATTAGTAAAGAATTCTAACCAGTTTGCTAATTCTTCATATTGAGTAATATTAAAATCTTTAAGATATTCTGTTATTTGAAATAAATTTTCACTTAAAGTTAATTTTTTAATAAAATTATTTAGAGTTTCAATTTCTTCTTGGAATTTAATTTTTTCAAGTATTTCATCCTCAAAACCAATAGTATTAATAAAATTTTCTATATTTCCTTGAATTAATTGAGTTTTTGAAAGATTTAATTCTTTAAACGCATTGAAAATTGTTCTTTCTATATTAATATTATGAAGACTTCTGTAGCTATCAAAAGTGAATTTATTTAACTCTGGAAAAATGTTTAATTCCTTCAAAAACTGCAGAAAGGATAATAATTCACCCCAATCGTCTGAAGGGATTTGATCTCCAATCTTAATATAAAAACCTCGTTTAGAAAGATTATTTAATGAATTAATAGTTTTACAGAAGGAATTTTTATCTCTATCGGATTTTGGAAAAACCTTAAGAGAATCTTTCTTGTCAGATTTCATTATTTTAATAAAACCTCCCGCATACAAGGCTAAGATTGAAATTAAAATGTATTCAAAATTTAAACCATACTTTGAATGCCTTAAGTCAATCAAAACATGTCTAATTTCTTTGGGGTTATCATCTAATTTATCAAGGATTAATTTCTTAATTGGCTTGATGTATTCCTTATCGAAGTCTAAAGCAACTTTATATTTATCACCTGATATCTTCTTTAAAAAACCCAATTTCGTATAAAATCCTAATGTATCCTTTTGAGTTTTATTGGGTGCTTTATATTCATCAAATTCTCTTAGACATAGAAGTAAATTGTTTATTCTAGGGGTATTAAAATATTTTTTGTCAATTGAGTCCAATCTGAAAGAAAAGTTCTCTCTTTCAAATTTTCTTATAGCATCTTCATACGTTTCAAATTCTTCTCCATTATAATAATAACGAAATAGGGTTCTAAATTGAAGAAAGAAATCTTCATCAATTTTAGGAATTTTATCTTTTCTATCAGCTAATTCAGCAGATATCTTTGATAAATTATTTATACATATTTGATGAAATTTTCGTAAAGGCTCCCTAAAACGATCAATATTAATTATATTTAAATTATGATTATTTTGATATTTTTCATGGAATTCCGTAAAAACATCATCAAATGGATTAATAGCTGTTTTTAGCTTGTCTCCAGATACTTTTAAGACTGTAGTGAGAATATCAAAAATTAAGTTAAATTTTATTATTGAAAACAAATTATAATTTTGATGCTCAATTCCTCCAATATCATTATTTGTATAAGCAAAAATTATTTTAATATTATCTTTAAACTTGTTTTCAATAAATTCTCTAATATCCTGTAATTTGGGTTTAAAATAATATGTGAATCCATCAGGTATACTAGTATCAATAAACCTATTTGCTACATTATAAAAATCATCAATGTAATGTCTTAAAAATTCCTCGTTTTTTTCAAGATCTTCCGTTATTAAATCCTCATAATCATTTAAATTAGCCGAATTTAAAAATGTATTCTGTATAAGGGAATAATTAAATTTTTCAATAAGATCTCCATAATCATTAACTATATATGAACTGTAATCCCCTTTATTTAATTCAAATTGTAAATAATTTAAGACAACATTATAATCAAGTAGTTTTTCAATATTATTAATATGTGTATCAATATTTATTACTGATTCAAATGATAATAGATACTTTTTTGAAGTGCTTTCATAATTTAAATGACTAATATTACTATCTATAAGCTTATCATAGAACGATTTAATATCTGATGATATATCTTTTAAAAAAAGTAAATTAAATTCTTCAATTGATAAACCATCCTTAAAAATGAATAGTAATGCAAGAATTTTTAATCCTAAAGAATTTTCGGCTAAATCTAAAGTACTTCTAACCGTGTTGTAAAACAAAGAAAATTCTTGGTTCTCTTCAAAAATATCACGCAAAATTTCACTAATTACATCACTTGGTCCAATTAGATCCTCATAATTATTGTTTTTGTTCTTTTTTAATAATTCAACAATAATATTCATCCCCCCCCTCATCTCAGTTGAATATTTACCAATCTCACCCCATATTTCAGGTATAAAAACTGTTGGGTGGAAGGGGTAAAATAATTTGAAATATCTAAAGAGACCTTCTTTATTATTTCTCTTTTCAATATTTTCATCAATGAAAATATATTTATTTAAGACTTGTTCAGGTATTTTTAAGTCAGTAGTTATTTGTCGGGCAAAGGATAAAGCTATCTCTTCAATTTCATGCAAATCTAATAAGGACTGATTTAAACATCTTCGGGGAACGATATCTTTAAATTCACTAGCTTCAACAGTCCACACATTCTTAAGTCTCTCTTTCAGAGTAATATAATCCTTACTTTGTAATTTTCGTTGATAACTAACTATCAGCGATATATTTAATTCAAGTTCACTACAAAAATCTTCCACTATCCCATGTATTTGATTAATTAGATCAATTTCCGGTTTACTTCCCCACCATTGACTCAACTCATCAAGAATAATTAAAATATGTTTTACTTTATGCTTATCTATAAGAGAAGAATTTTTGATTACTTCGGATAAACTTCTATTTTCCATTTTAGTTGCAAATTTTAATTTGGTTATCTCTTCAAAAGATCTTATTAGATTATTTTGAATTTCAATTAATTCTTCAAATTCGAGAGTATTTAATACGCTAATATCCTCAGTTATTTGATTTTTTGTATTTCTATCAAGATTATTTAAAACTAAATTCCTAATCTCGGGAGAAGTCTCATTTTTAATCCAATCAATAGTATTGTAAATAGAAAATAATCTGATCCCGTCATCATTATATTTTTTACAAGCCAATTCTTGTAGACTATATCTTATAATCTCAATTAATTTAGTATCGCTATCAAAATCTGTTAATTTAATTGGGCAAATTAACAAATCGTTACTAAATCTTTTTCTTAATTCCATTGAATAATGAATGATATTGGAATTTATATCATGGTTTTTTCTAAATAATTCTTGTATTTTATCATCATTAAGTAATAGTAAGGACAAAAAAGTTAAAAAATGTGTTTTGCCAGTTCCATATTCACCTCTAAGAAAAAAGTTGATTTTCTTATTCACTTTTTTTTCTCCGCTAGCCTTAATATGTTCTAAGAAGGAAAATAAGAAATCTACAATATTTTGAGAAATATCTCGTGTTATAATATATTCTTCAATGATCTCTTTAATTTGAAGTCCAAAAGTGAATTCTTCAAATTGACTAAATTGAATATCTCTTATCCAGTTAATATCAATTACATCTGTGGGGGTTTTTATTTTTTTAATTATATCTATAATAGTTTTTGGCATGTTTTATTCATCCTTTAATTGATTTAATATAATTGATGTGGTTTATAAGATCCTTATAATCTTTAATTTTCGAGAAGTCATCAATACTAACTTCATTATAATCCGATTTTATAAATTTCGAAAATGACTCTATAGAAGGTTTTTTTAATTCTAAATTTTTAGCACATTTAAAATTAAAAGAAATTGTTTCATCTCTATTAAAGATTAGAAGAATAGTTCCACCTAAGCTAAAAAAATTAGTTTTTCTAAAAAATAAATAATTAATATGATCAGATGGTTCAAAAATAAATATTATATCAATATGATCAAAAATTATAAGAAATTCTTTATAAATTTCTTTCGGAATATCTTTAATCAATGTATTAAATCTTGATTTGATTATTTCTCGATTTTTAAACCGATTTTCAGAATCCATTATGTCTTTAGAATCTTCACAATCGTAAAGAAGAACATTATGATTATCTAACTCTAATTTTTTAGCTATCATTGATTTTCCATAACCATCTTTACTAATTAGGCAAATTAACTTTCTACGGTCATAACTCTTAAATATATCTCTAATTTGATTATAGATTTCTAATTGTTCTGGAAATAAATTTATTGGTTCAGAAATTGTAAAGAAACCTCCACTTCTCTATCTTTGTTTTATTAATATTCACGGTTCCACTTGTAAGGTGCCCAAATGAGATGTAATTATGATTTCTTAGTTGATTTAAGAGATATGATAAATTTTTATTTTTTAAAAACCATATCTTAGCTACATTAAGCTTTAAAATATCACCCTGGTTAACTCCAGGATAATTTTTTTCCTTTAATTCATCTAATAAAGTAAAAAAGAATATTCTTATCTCGGGTATATATTCCTTAATAATTAAATTGCTTTTACCTCTAACATCATCTTCATATTCTATTAATCTACATTCTTTTAAATTACCTAAAGCCCTGATGATATTATTAAGTTTACTACGTTGATTTAATTCTTTATCAAAAATATTTATTAATCTTGAATTTATAATCTTTCTATTTTTCTTAAATATCCCACTTGATTTATCAAATTCACTATAGAGATAATTGATTACATCAAAGTATGGCTCCACATATCTATAAAGACCATAATGAAGTACCTCATTTTGACATTTTTCCGACTCTACAAAAGTTTCAAGTAAAGGGTGAATATAAATTTCATTATTTAGAACAAAAAAATATGATTTTATGATTTGTGAAATCGTTCCTTTTATTGTTGTTTTGTTCTCATGATATTTTTCAACGATTTCAGCAATAATCTCTCTCTCTACAATTTTTTTTTTAAAATCTAAGTTTTCCACAATTTCTATCAAAATAGGTTTTATTTGTCTAAGCATATATTGAAATGTTTTTGTCTTAGTTTGTTTTTTCATAAAATCATATCCACTTATTTATGAATGATTATCAAAAAGATTATTTTGTATTTAAAATTTTATATAAAAAAGTATACAAAAAATCTTAAACGATAACTTAGTAGTTCAGATGAATAATATTTAATAACTTTATATAAGAATGCTAAAAATGATTCAAGCACACTCGATTATAGCATTGGTTTAAGCATAAATTTATATAAGAGAGTTCAAATTAATTTTATAAATACTGAAAAAAGGGCTAATATTAAACTCTAATTCAAATCGTTTTAAACCTTTTAAATATGAGGTTGTAATAAAGGTTTTAGAAAATACTCATTTGAAGAATTAGGACAATACAGGGATAACGATAAAATTTGGATAAACCAAATAAGATACGCACTAGGAGAACTAAAGCATAAAGGTTATTTAGAAACCAATATGAATTCTGATATATCCAAATTTTACAATAGTAATATTGAAAATAGAAGAGATTTTAGAACAAGTAAAAGATCACAGAAATTTTTCGAGGAATTTAATATTTCAAATAATTGGGAACTCTATAAAACACCTAAAGTTTAAATATATATAGAATATAAAATAATGATAATATTATGACAAAAAGAGGGTTATTTCTACAATACTCTGTTAAATCTCTTATTGATGTGTTTGCCGAATTCATAAATCAACTTTCAATTGGCAAAGCATATACAAAGCAAGAATTATCTAATGTGTATAAGGAATTAAAGGGTTATGAAAGTATTAAAACGAAAAATATTTTTTTAAATAAAATTTTGGAGGCTATCTTTTCGGAATTTAATACAAGTACTGATCAAAATCAATTAAACCACTGGGGCATTCTTGCTAGAAGAAACCATAAGGATCTGTCAATTTTGAAATTAATAATTTATCTCAATTCATTTAAAAAAGCATATATTTTTGAACTTGAATGTGAGATTATCTATGATTTTGTCGAGTTGTATAATGACGCCCCTATTTCAAATAAATCATTTATAGACATTACAATACGAAAACTGAGAATAATATTGAAGGACACTAAAAGTGAAGGGAAGGAGAAGAATGCTCGAGAAAAATTTTCTCTAGTTAATTCAAGTTTATCACAAATAGGAGTAATCAAAAAATTAGAGCGAAAAAATTATCTTAACTTAAAGTACATTAATCCAGATTGGAGAGTGTTTACATTATACTTATTTGAAACATATCTACCTGATATTAAGATTTCAATAACTAAATTAATAAAAGAAAGTAAGGTAAAGAAACACTTATTTATGAAGGAACAAGAAATGATGTCTAAATTGATTCAATTAGAGGATAAGGGCTTTATTAATATTGAAAACACAGCTGGTGTTGACCAAATACACTTAAATTTTAATTCATTGGATAAGGTGATTAACGAAATTGGCAAATGAAATACATAGACTAACAATTGTACCAAGAATTTCTAGAGGAATATTAGAGAATTATCCACATTTAGAGAAAAAAATAGCTGAGATTTTTAAAATAATTAAGCAAGCCAGCATAATAGGTGCAAAGGTAATTATCCTAAATGGACCTCATAATGGAGGTAAAACTCTAATATTGAAAAATATTAAACAAGAGATTCCTAATACTTATTATTGCAACTTTAACTATGAATATGTTCAAAGAATCATGAATAATGGGAATACTCAGAATCCTAAAGATTTTCTGTACTTAAAATATTTGGGAGATAATAACTTTCAATCACCAGAAGAAAATATCAGAATATTCATTTTTGACCATTTAGAGTTATTATATAGATATTACCAAAATACTGATCAAGATATTCTACAATCAATCAAAGCATTAGTTAATCAATTAGCATTGTATTCTAGAAATGAACACATATTTTTTCTAATATCAATTCCTACAGAAATTTTAAAATTTTCTCATGAAAATTCCGTAGAAAGCAGTTTTATAAAAATCATTCCTATTTAATAATAAGGAGATGTATAAAATGTCTGATACTAATAGAAGAATTGAAAAAATGAAGGAAGTATTTGAAAATGTACAGTTTGAGAATTTTGAAACAGTGATTAGCGGAACAAATCTAACAACCAAGATGATAGAAAACATTAAAAGATTATATTTTACTCCAGAGGTTAAAAAACTAATTATTTCAATATTAACACAGTTCACGAGTAAATTTTATCCTGATAAAGATATACCAACTATAAAAGAATTTCTTCAATCATCGTCAACTCAAGCAATAGTAGGAACTTATGGTACAGGAAAATCACATGTAATGATGTTTTTAGGATTTTTATTCGGATATGGAATGGATGATGATAAGATTATTGTTAATTATCCAAATTTAAAAGAAGTTTGTTGGGAAATATTAGAAAAAGCTATTGGTAAGGAAATAATTAACTACTTCTCACATTTTCGTGTGAACAATGATTTTATTATCGTATTTCAAGATTTAATCTATGGTGAACAAAACACAGAATTAGGAATAAAAGTTTTAAATATTATGAATAAAAAATTTACTAAATTAGGAGTTCCTGAAGATCAATTATATAAAATAGTAAGAGAAATTGATTATGAAGTTCTAGCTAAAAATTGGAAGAAAATCCTTGAAAACATCCATAAAAAAGGAATTATTTTACTTCTAGAAGAATTTCTGAGATATTATAATGATCTAACTCAAACAAAAGAAAAACCTTTTAGAAATAGAGCGGGAACTGCTATTCAGACTTTTTCTGACCCATTTCAAGCAGATTGTAGTCTTGCCATAATATTAATTACTCAAAAGCCCTTTAGTTCCATTGATGAGAATTTAGAGCAAGTAAAAGATAGGCTTTATGAAAACAATTTATCCTTTCAGAATGTGGGTGAAATAATTTCAAATCGGTTTTTTAACATTCCTCCAGAGTCTCTCAATTCGATCTATGAAGATTATTTTAAAAATTCGCTAAATCCTTCAAAATCGAGTATAGATGAACAAGATTTAAAAAAAAATTTTCCATTTCACCCAAAAACTATTTGGAGCATTGAAAAGTTTTTTAAATATTATGAAAACCAATCGAGGGGTTTTGCAAAGTATACTTACTATTGTCATAATGAGAAGAATCTTTTTAAAAATGATGATCGTGCTGTTGATCAATTAATAACAATCGATACAATATACGATTATTTAGTTGAAACACATAAAGGTGTTGCCTCTGATAAAGAAAAAGAGATATTTGATAATTATAATGCTGTAAATAATGATTTTATTAGTACCCAAGAAAAAGAACATCAAGAAATTTTATCGGGATTATTAAAGGTTGTTGTTAGTTTCTCAAATCCTCAATATAAATGGATTAAAAAGGAGTTGTTTTCACACTTTTGTGATTATAACATTGAATATCTTGAAGAACAATGGGAGTTGTTGTTTGAGAATCTAGATTTTATCACAGAAGATAAAGACGGTAAAATATACTATAACCCAACTAAAACCGGCGATGTCAATAAATATACTGATAAAATGGTTGAGATCTTAGACATTGATAAACTTTTTAAGCAATTATTTGTATTCAGATTTAGAAATTTTGAAATTATTGATGGAGTAAGCATAAGTAGTGCACCTGAAGATCCAGTATATTTTTCATACAAAGTTAGGAATGAATATGGAGGTAAAATGAAATACTTATATTTAGAATATTACTCTCAATTTGAAAACACATTACGTATAGCTATTGATGAACATATTATCAAGTCGATGAACTCTCAAGAAATAGAAGATTTGGACTTAGAAAATTTTGTCCAAGGTATAATCATATTCTGTAGGCATGATTTTTCTGATAATGTTGATATTGATGATATTAAAAATACTGTAGATGATATTATAAATAATCTCGATGAAGATGATATCCCAAATGAATATTTAAATGATCATAGAGATTATATTAAAAATTCACTACTATTAGTAAAACCTGCAAATTTAGAAGAAGATAATATAAAATTATTAAAGCGATCTTTTGCTGAATGGACGATTAGAAAAATAATTGTAAAAGCAGAAACTGTAAACGCTGATGCTATTATTAATGATATTAAAGAATATGAGAAGATTAACACATTTTTAACAATCAAAGATCTGAAGGATAATGAGTTAAAAAAAATTATTGAAGATATTAATAATGATGATGTAGGCACTCGAAATAATTATTTAGACAACCTTAGTTCATTAAAAGGTGCGAGTGATGAGTTTAAACAAATAATTGACACACAATTCACCAAGGGTGAAAAACTTGGATTGGATAATTGGGATGAATGGAAATCTATGGATTGGAAAGAATTCAAACAAATTCGAGACGATTTTTTAAGAACCTTATATCCAATAAAATATCCAAAATATTATTATAATACTCCACAAGGTCAATCAAAATGTTTAATCGATAATTATATTTCTCATACATCAAATTATAACAGACTTTTTAATTCATGTTTTAAAAATTTAATCCCCAATATTAATGAGGAATGCGAATGCCCTACAACAGAAAGAGAAGTACTCGATTTTTGTGAAAAAACACTTAAAAAAATCAATGTTATCAATGAGATAATAAATAACAATAAGGTTGTTTTTAATAAAAGGATTGAGAGTGAATCTTCTGAATTAGAAGATCTAATTAAAATGTTGGATGATGAAGAAGATCTAAATGCAAAAAGGGCTCTGGAAGAATACAGCTTACCACCATATGGATATCCTCCGTTATTTACTTTGTTGCTACTATTTATTCTTTATAAATTAGATAAGATAAAAATAACATACGAGGGAGAACCATTGGATGTTGATAGATTTAACAGAAGCGGTTTTAAGGTAAAGAATTATTTTGCGAATCATGATCTTGGAATAATCCAAATCACTAAACCAGAAATAATTGATACTAGTAAAGTAGATAATCTATACAAGTTTTTTAATGTTATTTTTAAATCAATTGAAGTTGAAAATGGATTGGAAATCTGGTTATCTCCAAGTCTCTGCAATAGATATATCACACAAATTAAAAATATCAATATGACACAGAGTAATCAAGAAAAATTCGTTAGATTCATTAGTGAACTTCCATTTTCAGAGATTTCAAATAAAATTAATGACAATGTGTTTGAAATTTATAAGTTATATAATGAAATCTTGAATAGTGAAGAAGATCCAGAGGAATCGAATAAAAAATTTAAGATTTTTTGTCGAGAGGCGATTTTCCAGTATGATAATGAAGATTTTTTTGAAAAAATTCAGAATATCATAAGTAGAATGAATGAAATAGAGGATGACGGTTTTAAAAAATTATCTTTCTTCCATGACGAATTTCAAAACCTATTCATTGAAGAAAGAAAGTGGGATGATTTTTTTGAGAAATTCAATGAATATTGGGAAAGGTTGTTAAAAATTAAAAGAAATTTCATTGCTGAGGAGGTACTCTAATGTTTAAGGAAAAACTAATTAAACTGAGCGTGAAATTAACCGAAATTAATAAAGAATCAATTGATTTTGAAGAAGTGGAAGAAAATTATGCATATTTACAGCAAAATCTCTTTAACTCCCAGGATTCTATTGGCTCTAAGATAAAATTTGATATTGAAAGAATGTTAAGTGATAAAGAAATTTTTTTAAAATTGATTTCATCAGACGCTATTGAAGATATTGATCTTTTTAAAAACATTACTAATTTTGAGATAAGGTTTGAAAAAGTATATGATTGTGGACACGATAAATTCTGGGAAATCTGTAATACTATTATTGAAAAATTTTTTGAAAGAGAAGTGGAGGAAGAAGGAGAGGGGAAATTAAAAAATAAAAAACTCTTAATTTTACAAAAATTAAATGAAATTTCTAATATTAAATTTTCAAAGGAAATTAAATCTGAAGAAATTTTAGAAACATGTATCCAGAAAAGAGAGAAGAACAACAATCTACTATGTGATAAGTGTAGTTTTAAACTAAATAATAAATTTTCTATAAGTATAGGTTTGGGAAATATAGAGCTTGAAGAAATAAATATTGATAATCATGGAAATTTAATTACATCTGAAATAATAAAGGAAACAATAGAGGATTCAATAGATAAATACATAAATTATATGTTCTTTGATAGCATAAAAGAATTACAAGATGGCGGTGAATTATTTAATAAAATTGATAACTACTTAAAAAATAAAATGATAGAATTAGGCGTTCTTTTACCTGATATGATTAAATTCCTAAATGAGATTAAATTTGTTGCAGACAAAGAGAATTTAGAAAATAATTTAGAGGAATTTGAAGAATCACTCAAGAAAATTGTTGAATTGGTTGAAAAATCAGATATAATTGAATTATTAAAGAAAATTATTAATATTGATATATCTGCCTATGATCAATTCAAAGAACAGTATAACATATATGAATTAGAAGAAATTATATTTTATGCCAAAGAATTTAACGATATCCTTTCCCTAGGTACATGTGTAAACCTCTCAATTCGAAAATTCAAAGATAAGTTAAATTATGATGGTAAAGTCTTGTTATATATTGATCCAAATACTCATAATGATCTTCAGTACAAAGATATTTTTAAAAGATTAAAGGAAATTAATGTTAAAAGAGATGTAGCTAAAATTAGACCTAAGAATTCTCAAGAAAATCAAAATGATTATACAATTGATAAACCGAATGTATTTGATCCTTATAAAATGTTAAGTATTAAGAAAAACAAATATAAGGGGAAACTATGGTCATTTTTAAGAAGTTTTGTTAATTGGGGATATTTTATAGGAGATCTCGAAGAAGGAGAAAAGTTATTTGAAGAAGGTTTAAGGAGTAATTTTTCAGAGATATGGATTATTAATCGAGAAAATAGTAATTTCAATTTAAAGTTCATAATAAGAAAATGGTATAATTCCTATAAAACAGAGGAAATAGAGTAACCAAATGATTTTTTTTCTTTTTTAATTTAAATTAATTAAAATTTATCTTTGGATTATTTATAAAATTCTCAAATTCTCTATAATTCTCATTTGTAATGATTAAGCTCGTTGAATCATACTTTTTTTCTAGCCTCGATGCGGTTCTATAATACATAATTGCTAGTTTGTTATCAAGAAACCATTTTAAAGGTTTTTCTAATATTTCATTCACAATAATTTTTAATTTAAAATGTTTTTCAATATATTTTTGAATATCAAATTTAATAAAAACAGCTCTTTTTTTTAAAAACTTGATATAAAAAGGAGGTGTTTCTAATTCATTTATATTTCCTAAAGGATTATCATTAGATAGAATAATTAATGTTCTATGTGGAATATCCTTGTGTCTAATCTCTGTTTCAAAATATAAATAAAAATCCGTTAGGTTTGATGTCGCGAAAAACTTTACTTGATATTTTTTCATATTAATTTTTTCTTCTAAATTTAAGAAGTAAGAACTTTTTAAATTTCCTTTTGGATCATACAAAAAAATAAGATTGGGCGAAGATTTATGGCATGCATTGAGATATTTATTTAATATATTCATATATTTCATTCCTCAGTTTTTTCTGCAAACTTCTTTAAAACATCAATGAAATCATTAATAGATGTATAATCAACAGTTATATTTATCAAGTCGAGGGAATAACTTACATTAAATATTGAATCCGGCAGAGAATCTCTAAATGAATTATCAGTAATCCTTGGAAAATTCTCACCAACTTTATAGATTTTTAATTCATCCTCTTTAATTGCATAAGATTCTATCTGTTTATATGAGCTTTCATCTTCTGGATTAAGTCCAAATTTTTTTAAAATATCATTGAATTGATGAGGTCGAGAAGTAATAGATTCAATTTTTTTTTTAATCTCTTTAAATGAGAGTCCTCTTTGTTCTTCTTTAAAAAGTGGAATATATATCAAAAATAACTCTCCATCATCAGGTTGCTTTAACTGATCGAGACTTGAAATTTTACATTTTGGGATTTTAGTTTTTATAGCTGTTTTTATTTCAAAAGCTAATGAATTATTCAAGAAATCCCATTTAAATCCTTGCCATCCTTTCCATGAGGTTAAAAGAAACTGGTTTTGTTCCAATATTTTTAAAAGAACATATAATTCACCATATAAACCAATTATCCCTTCGCTACGAATTGAGGGATGTTTTTTGGCGAAAGTGTACTCAAATTCCTCCAATGTCCTTAGAGCAGCGACATTAATGTTCCTCTGAGGGTCTTGTTTAACTTTATGGATTAATTCAGTAATATAATAAAGAAAATCTCTCTCATAATAGTTATGAGTGCAAGCAATGTTAATGTATTGATTTTTTTCATTATCTAAATTCATTAATTCAATTTCTTCAATATTAATTACTTTGGTGCCATCATCTTCTTCGATATTAAAACTATCAGGAACTTTAATTAACAAGTGACAACAATTTTCGATATCTTTTGCTAAAAATATTGTATAGTCTCCAATTGTTTCAATATTTTTTACATAAAAAGTACCTAATAGAATTCCCTTATTACTTACATTGGATTTTAATAAATTCCAATTTTTAACTAATTCTTCAAATTCCAATTTAATTTGCACCTTATTCTTTATCAATCCTAACTTGAATATAATTCTTTCCTTCATCACCTTCTGATACTGGAAAATATATAGAAATACCTAAAATATGCTTAACAGCCTCTAAAGGAAATTTTAAGGTTTCTCTTTCTGGTTTTGAATCTTTATCAATCGGATAAATTAAGATCAGTCCCGTTTTTCCTAAAATCTCTTTTCGGACTTCTGAAATTCTTTCTTTAGGAATTTTGTTTTTATTTCTTGTTTCAAAATACTCATAAAACTGTTCTTTGGTAAGTTCCAAATCATCAAATAAATCAACTTTTGAATAGAGAGCACGTATATTTATATCTTCATTATTATTAGAAGGAATTCGGGACCGAGAAAATAAATTAATTATAAATTTTTCTGCTATTGTTATAGTAGGGGAGCCTTCAACATTTGTTGTTTTTGATAAAAGATTTACATTCCAAACTATATTTTCTTCTTGTATATATTGAACAATTGATTGTTTCACAAAATTTCTTGATTCAAGATGCACTTTATATTCGTTAAGAAAATCAATTATTATATTGTTTTTAACTCCCTTAAACAGATAATTTGAACGAATTTTTTTTTCTTCAATTCCGTCATCTAAGATCTTAGAAATAAGATTATTTACAGCTTTAATATTATGTTCAAGCCACTCCTCATTAGTTCTATAAAAAAACGAAGTAGATATAATTTTTCCCCCATAGTTACTGTAGAGATATACAACATCTCTTATTTTATCCTTTGAAGTAGGTAATAAATCATCATGAGTTTCAATTTTTATTGGAAATTGAGATGGATTAAGATGTTGATGTCCGTTTTCCTCAATCTGTTCTCGAATTTCCGTTTCCACATCGGCTATATGAAGAAAATGTTGATAAATATCTTGAGTCGTCCATAATCGAATTAAGTCTAAATAATTTTTACGAAATCCAAACCATCTACCCATTTGTAAAATTGTATCATAATTTTCAGCGGTCCTTACATAATAACTTACAATTAATCCTTCTAAGGTGAGTCCTCGTGATAACATATTTCCGCCAATGGCAATATAACAATTACCTTGATTATTTTGGTATAAAAGAAATAGATCATCCACATTGTCTACATTATCTTCTCTAGAATTTTGCATAACTATTATAGATTCTTCTATTGTCGTTCTTAATAAATTACTAGTAAAAATGCAATCAAATTCTGGCCAAACTTCAACTATTCCCGGATATGTACAATTATCCATCTTCTTTTTTTCATATATCCAAATCTCTCTAATTTTTTCAATCAAATCATCTCTCCTATTCTCATCCTTGAGTTTTCTAAGAATTTCATCTTTAAATTCTTGGATATTATCTCTTAGTATAACATGAGTATCTGTTTCTTGATGAGTATGAATTAACATTGTACTATGAGACTTTGTATAATTGACTATTTTATTACCTTTACGCCACCACATAAAAGTCGTAGCAAGCCAAAAATATATTATAGCCTTTTTTAGAGAATCAGGTATCTTTTTTGGATTAAAAATCTCAGTTGTTGGATAAAGAAGATCAAGTTCTCCTTCAGGAATAAAGTCTTCTATTATCGGAAAAGTATTATCAAGTTCATAACCATCCTCATCTGTAATGATTTCATTAGAACCAAAGATTTCCTCACTTCCTATATAATCAAAAGGTTTTGGAAGTGCTGATATAAAATCTCGAGGATAAAGATCTATGTGATTTTTGGGACTTACTAAAAGATTGGCATAGGGTGTTGCAGTATATCCTATATAAGTAATTTTCTGAAATAATCCAAGGATTTTAATTATATTTTTATTAATCTCCGTTCTTTCTTCATCAGTATTAGTATTTAATGAAGCTTGGTCGCACTCATCATCAATTAAAATTACGGGAATATCATCAAACTTTTCTTTGTTATCACCAATCCAAGTTATAAAACTTTCAAGTCTTATAGAATTTTTTTTCATGATGCATAAAAATTTTTTTTCCCAATTACGCTCCAAGTAATCATTTATCGGAAGGATTTTTTTAATGTTAAAATCTTCATCATCAGGAGTTAAAAAATACCAATGCTCCTCATTTTTATCGTAAATATCTTTTTGTATTCGTGATTTTGTCTGATTCCTCAAGGAATTAGAAATTCCTGATAAAATTATAAATAACTTATAACCCATATCAGCAGCTTTTGAGATAACACCCAGAAAATTGGCCGTTTTTCCACTTTGGACATATCCCAAAACTATCCCTCTACAATTGAACCTAGAAATTCCAGGGGCTTTTAAAAAAGATACAATTTTTGAAGTAGCATTATCAATATTCTCTATATTCTGTTGGGAAAATTCCTTTTCAATCAATCTAATTTTATACGAATTCCAAAAGATATGATAATCTTTAGGACCAAAGTACCATTTTAGCCTTTCGTCTCTATTATGATAATTTGCAATGCTATCATCATCCCAGATTTTATTAAGCTCAGATGTTATAGCATTGATAACTGTTTTTAACGAGTCTTTATTAACGCTCCTCTCGCTTTCGAGAATTTCCATAATTTCGCTTATATTAAATCCATCTTTAAGAGCCCGATATATAAATTCCTTTAAACTTATAGTTTCATTTAAAATTGGCGCAATCTCTTCTGGATTCAATTTTTTTCGACCTTTTATCCTTACAAATATGTCTTTTAATCATAATCATTTTTATTAATGCATTTAGATCTTAAAAAATCTAACTATTTTATATAGTTACTTTAGTTTTATCCTAACGATATTTCATGAATTTTATCTTTAATTCTATTTATAGAATTAAAATTTCTCTCTATTGGGATCTTGTCTTTTGAAGATATAATTAAAATTACATCCTTATGTTTAAGAGCAAATTCTGCTAGAAATTGAATAAATCTGTCAATCGAGTCTATTTGTTTATGATCCATTCCTCTAAACCAATTCTCTAACTCATCAATAATTATTACAAAACCCTTTTTTTGATTTTCACTTATTATTTTCAATAATCGGTTTAAATGAAGCTCAAAATTTCGATCCATGTTGTTAATATTGATGATAGGAGCAGTAATTTTATTAAAAAAACTAATTAATGTATCATTAGGCTCAATGTAACAAAACTTTACTTCATAATTTCTGTTTATAAAAAATTCTTTGATTTGATTCAATACAGATGTCTTACCCGTACCATAAGATCATGAAATCCATACTGCTGAATTACTTAAGACTGATTCAATAATGTCATCAAAATTATTTTCCATTAAATAAATCCTCTATAATAAATAAGAAAAATTGATATACTATCATTATTCTAATGAGTTATATAAATTTTTACTTCTTTTAATTCATCATATATTTTATGTATATTTTTATTAATCGCCATCAGATTTAAATATTGAAAGAATTTCAACTAATTTTTTATCCGGAATTACAATTTCAGCTTCTTTTGAAAAGTGATATGAGACCCAACGAACTTTATCTCCTTTTATTCGATTATAGAAATAACAAGCATTTTTTTCATCTGACGGACTACTCATTATTCGCATAAATGGTAACAATTCTATGGCTAAACTTGTTTTAGAATTCTTATCAAATAAATAAAGATTTTCACTGTCTAGTGATTCCTTTAATTCTAAGTCTTGTTTTTTGAATGGAGTTCTAGTGCCTGTAACACTTTCTACTAGATGATAAAATGTTCCGCCACTTAAACGCATGGTAAATGGTTTAATTATCATTACATTATCAAAATTGCCAAATAATTCACGAATTTCTTCAAGAGAGTTTTCTAAATTTGAAAGCCTCAATTTTAATTCTTTTTCATCAGTAATACCCCCATGTCCTTTCCAGAGATTTCGCCAATCTGCTACACGCTCTAATACGGCATATATGTTTTTTTCAGAAAGTGTTTTTGAGAATTCATTTGACAATCTAAAACGGTTTAAGTTTTTTTTTCTCATATTAATATCATTAAGATATACACGCAGTGCCTTCGATAATCGTCTTCCTAATTGATTCCAACTCCCAAAACTCGGTGTTTTATACCAATCTTGATATTTAGGATCTCTTTCAATCCACTTATATCTTTCCTGTTCATAAAATTGTTTATCAATATAGAAAGCACTTAATATAATCATCACTAAAAATTCTGATGTCGCTTCAAAAAAATGAAAAAGATGTTCAATCTTATGCTCAATATTTGCATCGGAAATATATAACCATAAGATTGATGCTAACGGAAACGGTAAAATCTCAATCCACTGAGGAAAAATTTTATTTCTTAATTCTTTTGCTCTATTAATTATTAAATTGTAATAGGGATCATTCTTTTCAAATATAGGAATAAGTTCCTCAAAATTTTTTAATGCTTTTTCCAAATTTCCTTGTAATTCGTAAACATCAGCAATTTTAATTTTTATTATATTAGCTTTTCTAATTGCATGTTCTTTTTTATAACAATCTAAAGATTTTTTATAAAATTCTAATGCTCTATCGTAAAGACCTTCGTTTTCATAAAGCTCTCCGAATTCTGTCCATCCCCTTCCCCATCCATATATTTCTTTAATATCCTTTGGTTCAAGGTCAAAGAATTTCTCATAGGCTTGAATTGCTTTTTTTTTATTTCCTATTTTTTCATAATTAACACCTAGTTCATGCCAATAATGAAAGTAATTCGGATCAATTTCAACTAACTTTTCATAACATTTGATTAAAACCTTACGGAGTATATTCTTTTCGTCAAAGTGATTAAATTCTCCTTTTTGAAGATTGTCGTTGTTCTTTTCGTTAAACTGATTAACTTCTCCTTTTTGAAGATTGTCATACCAATTTTTCAAATCTAAAAAATTGTTAATTGGTACCGTTTTGAGATCGACAAAACCAATTGCTCCGTCTAAATACTGAACAAGTTTATCAAAAAGTTCTTTTTGAGCTTGTATGGCGTCCATTTCTAATAGTTTTTGATATGCTTTTTCCAAATATTCCGCTATCTTCTCATTTTCTTTGAATTCGAAAGCTTTGTCTTTTAGTTTTAACAAAATTGGATAATAAATCTCTTTTTGCTTTTGTTCTTTAATTTTTGCTTTTTCTTCTTCCTCTATTATAATTTTACAATATTCGACTAAAATTTGAGCAAAATTTTTAGCCTCAAATCTCTTTGGTAATATTTTTTGCTTCATTCTAATTTCTTGTTTTAAATTTTCATCTAAATTTACATTAATTTGATCAAGGTTTTCAAGGTTTTCAAGGTCCTTAATTTTGGTGATGCGATCAGATCCAAGATTTAAATATTTTAAGTTTATCAAGTTTTCGAGACCTTCTATCTCATGGAAATAATTCATATCTAAAAACAAATACTCTAAATTAGTTAAATTTTCAAGACCATCAGGAATTTTGTTCATCTCGTTATTTTGTAAAAATAGTATATTCAATTTTTTTTGTTTTTTCAAATTTATTTTAGATACCATATTATCTGAAATATCCAAGATTCTTAAGTTAATTAAATTATCAAGTCCTTTTATTTCCTCAATCCGATTGAAACCTTCTTCGTCATATCTTCCAAGACATAACTCTTGTAAATTAATAAGATTTTCTAATCCTTTTAATTCATTGATTTTCTCATTTCTTGCAAGATTTAAAACTTGTAGCTTATTTAAATGCTCTAAGCCTTTGATTTCAGAAATATGATTACCTTCAAGATACAACTCCCTTAGATTTCTAAGCTTTTCTAATCCTTTAATTTCGGTGATGGATGAAAATGAAATGTCTAATATTTCTAATTTCTTTAAGTTTTTTAATCCTTTTATCTCTTTAACTTCATTTCCATTAATATCTCCATCATTATACATACCCAAATACAATTCAATTAAATTAGTGAGAGTTTCTAATCCTTTTATTTCCTCAATTTCATTTCCAGATAAATCTAAAATTTCTATATTTATGAGATTTTCCAATCCTTTAATATATCGAATTTTTGGCACATAATGATGTTCCTCATCTAAAAATTCTGAAGTTATATATAATTCGATTAATCCAGTAAAATTTTCAAGCCCTTTAATCTCCGTTATGTAATTTTTACGCAAATCTAGGACCTCCAAATTAGTAAGTTTGTCAAGCCCTTTTAATTCATCTATAGAGTGAATTCCTAAACCATGTAAATTTAAAACCCCTTCTGAAACAAAATATTTTTGCTCTTTATATATAATATATCCCTCGTCATGGTCCCAATTTCTATTTATTTGACAAAATTCAATTATATCTCGACCTTCCTCATCTATTTCGGGGTCATCTAAATAATCTTTAATTTTTTGAGGTAATTTTTCATATCTGAACCCTCCTACACGTTTTATTTGATTTCCCCCCAATAATACAGCTTCAAGTGATGATAAATTCTCAATTCCTTTGACAACCTTAATATTATTGTCTGATAGGTTTAAATAATTTAATTTTTTAAGTTTTTCAAGATTTTTAATTTCATTAATATTATTACCATTAAAACCAGAAAGTAATAATTCATTCAAATTTCTAAGTTTATCGAGACCTTTAATTTCATTAATATTGTTTCCGCTTAGATCTAATATATACAAATCTCTGAGATTATTCAAACCTTTTATTTCTTCTATTTTATTGTTATTCAGACGTAAAACTTCTAAATTTCTATTGTTTTTAAGGCCTTTGATCTCAACAATTCTGTTTCCTTGAGTACTTAAGAAATCTCCGAGCCAAAGTTCTCTCAAATTTAGTAAATTCTCCAAGCACTTAATTTGAGTGATTTCATTATCATATAGATGGAGTACTTCTAAGGATTTTAAATTTTTCAACCCTTTAATTTCACTAATTTGATTTTCTGCGAGATATAATTCCTCCAAGTTAATTAGCGTTTCTAAACCTTTAATCTCCTTTATTTTATTATTATTAAGCTTTAACACTCTCAAATCGGTAAGGAATTCAAGTCCAATTATCTCAGATATATCCTCGATTCCCTTGTCGTCTAAATCTAACATTATATCTTCCACATCAATTTTTTTGCCTTTATACATTATATATTTCATTAGTCTCACCTTTTTTTACAAGTATTCGCATTTCACAATATACATGAATTTCTTTTATGCTCTTCTTTTCTCTTAGTGGAATTATCGTATCATGATGAAAGAACCACTCTAACGCTTCTGTGTGATTTTTTTGCGGAACTCCTTTTTTAATAAAAATTTCTGCTTTTACTTCTGAATAAATTTTTGTCTGGTAGCTCTGTTTTATACCATCGATAACTAGAAGTTTATAATCAAATTCCATGTTTTTCTGCCTTTATTCTTAATTTAAGTTACTTCTCAAATGTTATTCTAATAATCTAAGTTCTAGATTTGAAATTTCATTAAGTTGACAAAAATCCCCGATCGAATTATAATATGACAAGCGGATGACTTTTACATCTAAATTTAAAATATTGAAGGTTTTATCCGCTCCATTTTTAACTTGATCCATTAATTCCTCTAACAGGAGTCTTTTTGACTCATCTAACTCCCAATTTTCATGCCAACTACAAAAAAGGTCATGCAAATTCATACATGAGGGGAGCCTTGCATGTTTACACTCTGATAAGCAATAATTTGGCCGTTCACTCCAATATTTAACGTCATATGTGCATCCTTCTTGCTCAGAACAATCTAAACAACCATCAGGATACTCTTGGCATTTCCGAAAGTCAAAGAACGCATCTGTATTTAAGTATTTTACTACAGCATCAAAATCCTCTTCTAATCCAAACTCATCCCAAATTTCCTCACGCTGATATTGCAATTCATCGTCAATAAATTCCCCTAAAAGATCTTTATTTAAGATCATTACAAGATAAATATAGCTACTTTTTAAGCTTTCATCGGTGTAACTACCGCATGTATAGAGATTCGCTAAAAATTTAAACTCCGCTTTTAACTCTCTAAAATTCTTCCTCACTATTTTTACTAAGGGTTCTAACAAATTTTTCTCAATTTTAATATCTTTACATTTAGGACACTTAAAATATTCAAGATACTCGCCATCTATTATTTCACTACCGCATCTTTCACAATCTTTCATGATTCTCCTCTAATTTAATTTTCAGGTACAATTTTTAAGGTTTTTTTAAATTTCATAAACTAACTTCCTATACCTATTTTCTTTTTAAGAACTTTTAGCATTTGATATGTGTCGCTTGCCTTTTATTATAGTTTTATCTGGACAAAATAGTAATAAAAGAACCTATTTATAAAATTGAGTTAATTTAATCGATATCAACTCTGTTAATTTAAAAACGGATTTTTTCCTCACAGTGCCCTAGATTTTTTCTTCGAAAATAAATGTGTAATGTCTTTTAATTTATATTTTAATTACATATAAGTATAAAAAATTCTAATATTAAAATAATAGTAATAATCGTGAAATAACCGTTTCACGATCATTGATCGTTTTGGATGACAGTTATTTCACGAAAAGCACTACGATTATTTTTATTTAATGAACTACTTTAAGATTACATAAAAAAGATCCGTGCTTGAATGTATATAAGGACGATTTGAGATAATCCTTTTTAAGAACTAAAAGCCGTGAAGAGGTGATACAGATATGGTAGATAAAAAAAATAGAAAATCTGAATGTAGGGATAATATTGAACGGTGCATTGTAGAGAATATTAATAAATTATCGAAAAGTAAAGGAGAAGAAGGAGAGAAACTGTCGGGGTATCAAGCGTTAGAGATGTTTGATGATCTTGTTGTAAGAGCAGAATATTTTGAGAGCCCTATATTACATAAATTAGCAATAGATTTGGTGTCAGAGGCGTCACTCCTTAAATTTGAAGAAGTTGTAAGTATGGATGAGGATGGTGGACACCATGAAGATAGGGAAAAAGCGAAGGCTTGGGATGATAAATATGGATCAGTATATTACAGAGTTATACGGTGGATTTATGCTTTTGATGGAATATACAAAGAATGGGCAAACCCTACATATGATTTTTTTTAAAGTATGAATTTCTTCCTTCATTTTATTTTTATAAAAATTCTAAACTTTACTTCTTTTATTGTTTATTATTTCTTTTTCCAGTTAAGTTTTAATTTAAAAGGGCTTATATATTCTATTAGTGCTACCCTTATTTCGTTGTTTTTTTAGCGGTTATTTCACGAATTCATACTTTTTATGCATTGGAACTATAACCAACAATACC